>JANQOL010000522.1 GCA_028289675.1 Pirellulaceae bacterium | reverse complement strand
GCCTTCCGTTTGCCCGCCTTTGGAATCCCCGAACCGGAAGGCTACGCGCCACCTCGATTCCGCGGCTGGCAGTTGGCCATCGCGGCCAGTTTGGTACTGGTTTCTATCGGGATCCTCGTGCGTTGGCTGCCTCAGCTGCGGCGATCGCGACCACATCCGCCGCGCCCTGACTCTGGATGACCGCACTCTGGTGACTAATCGCTGCTAAGTTGTCTTGCAACAACTTACGTCAATGCGTCAAACACCACGCTCGTCGCAGCCGCATCGCGCAAGCGAACTGGTTTTCATCAGGCCGACGCAGGTTTTTGCCCACGCTTCATCGCGGCGTCGGCTCCCAGAGCGTCGTGGCATATATTTCGTTGCGCTGGTGTCGGGCAAAGGTCAGAATTCAATTGCGTGGCCGACAATTGGCTTGGCACAGTTCCAAAGCCGTCTGCCAGTCCGCCTCATCGCGAAACAAGTGACGCGTCAGGACCACGTGATGGCCGATCGTGCCCGGCAACCGCAGTGATACCGTGTTTTCGGTATAGTACGCGTCCTCAAAGACATCCCATTGATAGGTCGCTGCTCCCACCGGAGAGCCCATGGTGACGTTGGCCGAAGAAACGCCACCACAAACGTGCATCAGCGTCAGGTCCGGAGAATGAGTCCACGCCACGCCAGCCCGATAGGACTTGAAGAAGCTCCAGTTCAAGAACAGAAGCAGCCCCAGAACGGCAAACCAACCGATGCCCAGTGGCGTCAACCAAAACAACAGTAAAAACAGCACCAAGTCGACGCCGCCCATCACCAAAAACGACCGCCACAGTGCTTGCCGCAAATAACTTTGGAGCGCGGATTCCAAGACGTCGCGAGTACGAAACGTCCCCTCGAAGCGGCTCGCATCCGGCGATAGATCCAGGCGAATCAACCGCTCTTGTTCCAACATTCTCGGATCGACCATACCTTGGGTAGGTAACGCAGTGCTGGTCTTGGCAATCTGCGTCAGCAGATCCCGCAGCTGTTCAAAGCCACCCGCATCAAAGGCCCGGGCGGGCAACATGTGAATCGCCAATCGGGGCTGATCGAACGCAAATTCCAACATGCTCCCACGCGCGATGGCGTAGCACATCGACTCGGTCCGGCACACTCCCTGGCAGTGCTCACGTTGCCACCGGTAATAGTCTTTGTCGAAGCTGCCGCGGACGGGCCCCAAAATCAGTGGATTGCCGCGAATCCGCTTCAAGCCCAAAGCCGGCCCCAAATTGCGCCACGCATTCCACAGGAAGTAGGTCATCAACAATCCAAGCATGCCGCACGTGGCCAACAGACTGTTCGGAGCTTGACCGGCTAACAGACTGCCCAGCAGGACCAGCGCCAAGACGCTGAAGGGCAGCATCAACCAGAGAGCCATGATAAAGAACTGTCTGGGACGTCGTAGAGCGCCGATCACATCTTGAGACGTGACGTCAGTATCAAAAGCAAAGCGCTGGTCGGTCCAGGCAAGGACCGGCTCGCCAGTGGCCACCGGCGCGTAAGGATTCACCGCTTCAGCCGCGGGCATGGATTGGGGCGCAGGATCTGGCATGCAACGCTCGGAATCGCCGGAGATGGGCCGCTCGGACTAGCGACAACGGCAATTGTAGCGATTTCGCGGATTGTTCACGGCTGTCCCTGCCCTAAGTTCTCCAAATGGTGGGCCAGGCGCGCAATTCGTGACCTACGGTACTCGGGTGGGAGTCACTCAGTACGGTTGTTGAGCTGCCGGACTGTAGTGAACCCTTTCGCGCGACGGACGTCCACCACCGATCGGCTCTCGAGCAGACGGCAGGTAATACTAAGGCGGACTGTATTTCATGCAACTTTCTAGTCCCATTCGCAAGATTCTCACGGGCATGGGAATCTGCTTGGTTACGTCTTTGTTTGCGCTGTTTTCGTACACGGCCGCCGGCTGGGACGCCCTGGACGCGGCTTACATGGTGGTCATCACGTTGTTTGGGATTGGCTATGGGGAAGTGCAGCCCATCACCGACCCGACACTCAAACTGCAAACCATGACGCTGATTATCGTGGGCTGTCTTTCCGGCCTGTATTCGGTGGGCGGCTTTTTGCAGTTAGTGACTGAAGGTGAGATCAAACGGGCGCTAGGCGCTCAGAAGATGAGTCGAGGAATTATGAAAATGCGCAATCACACCATTATCTGTGGCTACGGTAAAGTCGGCAAAATGCTGGCCGCCGATCTGGCCGAAAAGAAGATTCCGTTCGTGATCATCGACAATGAAAGTTCTCGTTTCCGCGAAGCAGAACGCGCCGGATACGCCGTGGTTTCCGGAGACGCCACGTGCGATGAGACATTGGAGCAAGCCGGCATCGCTCGAGCCGTTTCTCTAGCCTGCGTGCTGCCCAATGATGCCATCAATGTCTTTATCGCTCTGTCGGCGCGGGACCTCAACCCGGAGCTGGAGATCATCGCACGAGCGGAAAGTCCTAAGACCGAGCCCAAGCTGCGGCGCAGCGGCGCCAACCATGTCATTTTGCCAGCCGCGATTGGTGCGGTGCGCATGGCGC
>JANQOL010000520.1 GCA_028289675.1 Pirellulaceae bacterium | reverse complement strand
CGAAATTCATCGGCGCGCTGCTGCACCAGATTCACTACGTCGTCAATGGTCGACCGGAGGTCTTGCCGGACGAGTTCCGGTTCGCGCTCTTTGCTGTAAGACAGCATGTCCATCACCAGGTTTGAAATGCGAGCCTGATTGCGGCGGACAATGTTCCAGCCTTGCTGTACCGTCTGCAAGTCCCCCTTTCTGAGTCCTTCTTCGACGATGTAGTCGCCACCGCCGACGCCTTGCAATATGTTCTTGACATGATGAGACAAGTTGGCGATCGTCTGTCCCATAACGGCCAACCGTTCGGACTGCACCATCGCCCGGTAGAACTGCGTGTCTTCGATCGCCAAGGCTGCTTGCCCGGCGATGGCCACCATCAATTTGAGGTGCTGTTCATCAAACACGCTAACGCCTTGCCGATCAGCGAACGTTCCGGGTGACATGGACGTGTCGACATAGATGGCCCCCACCAGACCATAGCGGCCGTTCATGGGCACGCAGATGGCTTCTTGAACCCGCAGATTGGCCACGCTTTCGGCGTGTTGCCACCGTACGTCATCTTGGGCATTGCCCGTCAGCACGCCTTCCTTGCTGCGAACGACGTGATCCAAAATAGTACGGCTAATTGTCAACGGTTTGGACGACGTATTCTCCGACTGTTGGCGATCTCGACTATGAATGGGAGACAACTGTCCTGAATGGTCGTCCAGCATCAAAATGCAGCCACGATCACATTGAATCCACTGGAAGATCAACTCCAGGACTTGGGACAGGAGCTCGTTCAGGTCAATCGTTCGATTGATGGCCTGGCTAACTTGATAGACGATCTCCCAATCCTCTGCTTCAGCACCAACCGAAGCATGGCTGGATGCATCTTCGTCGGAACTGGGGGCCGCACCATCGACGGACGACTCCAAGAAAGAGCGATGACTTTCGAGACTGCTGCGAATGTGGGAAAGTTCATTGGGTTCCGTTTGGGCGACGATTTTGACGTCGTCCAACGATCGCGTTGAATAGGGCTCTGGACCGCCGGTAAAGATCAGCAGCGTGCGACCAACTTGCACTCGGTCTCCGCTACGCAATACCTGGGACTGGACGCGGCGACTGTTCACAAATGTGCCATTGCTGCTACCACAGTCAATGATCTCGAATTGCGATGGGCCCGTGCGAACAATCTTAGCGTGCTGCCGGGAGACCTCTGTGTCCCGTAACTGGATTTGGTTGGTGGACTCGCGACCTAGCGTGGCGTTGGCACCTCGGATGGCAAAATGCTGCCCGTTGTCTTTACCACGAATTGCGTAGAGCGAAGCCATCGAACACCAATGATCAAAACTGGGACAATGCGGCAAATGATTCCGACAGCGAACTATAGAGCGACTGGTAGACGGGAAACAGTCTGTCGTAAGTTCGCACGGCCGACTTTTTGGGCGGCGTTTTTTTGACGACCTCGATGGTTGCCTTGCAGGCTTCTTCGATGTTTTTGTATTGACCGCAACCGACGGCGGCCAAGAGCGCCACACCGTAGGCAGGTCCTTGTTCGGCGTTAATCGTACACGCACTCTGATCCATCACATCGGCAAAGATCTGCTTCCACAAGTTGCTCTTCGCTCCTCCACCGCTCAGTCGCATTTCGCGCACCGGAACGCCCAGCTGCTTAATGATTTCCAAACTTTCGCGAAGGCTCATGGCGACGCCCTCCATGACCGCCCGCGCCATGTGGCCTCGCTCGTGCGCCGCGGTCAGTCCCACAAAACAGGCGCGCGCACTGGCGTCCGCGTGTGGCGTACGCTCTCCGGACAAGTAAGGGGCAAACAGCAGGCCTTGGCTCCCTGGAGGCACCGACAAGGCTTCGGAATTCAGTGTCTGATATGGATCCGCGCCGCGGCGCGTGGCCAATTCCTTGCACACGTTTTCGACGAACCATTGCAGCGAACCAGCTGCCGATAGTGTCACGCCCATCATGTGCCACTTGCCGTTGTCCGCATGGCAGAAGGTGTGCAGACGCCCCCGCTTGTCGTACTGAGGTTCATCGCTGTGGACAAACATGACGCCCGACGTACCCAGCGAGGCCGTCAAGATCCCCTTGCGTACAATGCCATTTCCAATCGCACCAGCCGCACAGTCTCCGGCGCCGCCCACCACCACACAGTCGGTGGTCAGTCCCAATTTGGTAGCGATCTCGGGACGCAGTGAACCAGTCACCTGCTCCGACTCGTATACTTGGCCAAGCATTGATTTATCCAGCTGCAGCTTGGAGAGCAGATCCGTGGACCAGCGGCGTCGGCGAACGTCCAACAGCAACATGCCGCTAGCATCGCTGACCTCAGTGGCTAACTCGCCGGTCAAACGTCGACGGATTTCATCCTTGGGTAGCAACACGTGCTTTAGGCGGTCAAAACGTTTGGGTTCCTTGTTGCGTAACCACAGAATCTTCGGCGCGGTAAATCCCGTGAGTGCGGGATTGGCCACCATGCGGATCAATTGGTCTCGGCCTCCGGCCAAGTGCGTGATCTCATCGCACTCGGCGGCAGTGCGTTGGTCATTCCACAGCAAGGCGGGGCGGATAACCTTACCGGATTTATCCAGGAATACAGAACCGTGCATCTGCCCCGAAAGGCCAATGGCCTTGACGTCGGCGGGCTTAGCCCGAGCTTGCTTGACCACAGCACGAATCGTTTTTACGGTGGCTGTCCACCAATCCTCTGGATTCTGCTCCGACCACAAAGGCTTGGGCATGGACACATCGTAGGACGCTGAGGCCTCCGCTAGAATGTTGCCATCCGGATCTATCAACAGGCTTTTTGTGCCGGAAGTTCCGATGTCCACGCCGATGGTGTAGCCCACAATGCTTGCTCCGCATCGCAAAAGATTCGTTTTTCTCGCCAGCCTATTCCGCTCTCGGGCAGATACATATAACAGGTTCAAACCTGGGCGAATTCGCGGGTCTGACATGGGCCGCGCCCGCGCGGCTCGACCACGTCCAATTCGCTGCCGACAGCGCCACACTATACTGCGTTCACAACCAGTTTCCTACTCCACCGTTTCGTCTTCCGCTGCCAAATAGATGCTCGCCTATCGCTCGCAACATTCGCTCGCTTCCATTCTGCTGGCCGCCAGCCTGCTCTGTTGGATGGTCGGCTGCCAACCGGATTCGTCGTCCAACAATACCGACGATTCTGGCGACGGCGCCGATGGTGTCAGCGCGCTCGTTGAACCCACCGCGTCGTCGGTACCGCTGCGAATTTGGATCGCAGCCGAACTGACGGCACCAGAGGTTTTCAACCGCCAATGGCTCGCGCATTCAGAGCAACCCATCGAGCTGCGTCAGCTGAGTGTCGAAGAATTGCTGGCCGAAGAAGAATGCAGCTGTGACGTGTTGCTGGTGCCGGCCCGGCAGCTGGGCGAGTTGATCGAGCGCGAGTGGATTCGCAAACTGCCTGATGCGGCGCTGCTGACATCGGAGTTGTCTGAGGGCGGCGAACTAGCTGTCAGCTCAGCCGCCGCCGTCGCACAGACCACATTTCGCGAACAGAGATACGCAATTCCCCTTGGCTGCGCCCTGCCCACGGTGGTCGTTAGCCCCAGTTTGGCCACGGAGTTGGACGATCAACCGGTGACTTGGCAAGAGCTGCAAACACAGTTGGATCAACAAGATGCCAGCGGGCAGTCCTCCGAGGAGCCACAACCAACTTCTGTCGACTCCGATGCCATCGTCGATCGCTTTTTGGCAGTTCTAGCCACGTTGACTGAGCGCGACTCGAAGTATGGGCTGTTGTTTGACATGCAGACGATGCAACCCAGTTTGAAGGAGCCCGAGTTCTATGCGGCTGGCGAGATACTGGTGCGCCTTAGCCAGCAGCCCGGTGGGCAGGCAGCGGTGCTGGGTAGCCACGACGACGCCTGGCAATGGGCGTTACAACACAAAGCGCCCGTGGCTGCCGTTGCGGTCCCCGCCCAGCTATCTCCGGAATCCGCCAAGCTGACCGGTGGCAAAACGATCACCATCACTTCGAAGTCCAACCTACCGGGCTGGAACACCGGCGGCGGACTCGTGGCCGCCCTACCGGCCGAATGCCGTCAGACTTCGCGGGCCAATAGCCTGCTACGCTGGTTGCAGTCATCGCAAACCCGCACTGCAATTGCACCGGTCATCGAGGGCATCGAAAGCTCCACACCCTTGGCAGGAGCCAACGCCACCAGTTGGTTGGCTCGTCAGAAGCAGGCGGAGATTCTCTCCAACAGCGACCTGCCTCGAGAACCCAGCTTACCGCTGACCTATCAGCTACGTCAGCTGTTGGCCGCCCAGCTAGTCGCGGCCGTGCGCGGAGAAAAATCAGCTCAGCAAGCCATTACTGACGCGCACACCTCGTGGCGCGAACTGACGCAGCGGAGCGCCGAATCACTGCGCTACAAGTACCAAGGCAGCTTGGGCCTATCTTTCTAGCCAGCGTCTCTCCGGCGGATAAAGCCTTGGCATTGATGCGGCAAGCCAGCGACCAAGCGTCTTGACAGATCGCGGTCGTACGATGGCATTGATTGGGAAGCCGGAACTAAACGCGGGCGCACAATTCTGATGGGGCTGCGAAACCGAGGCGATCCAGCGGGGTTGAACCAGTGGCGTGCTGTGATCGGATGTCGCGAGCTGTATTCGGCCGATCGATCCCAGAAACGGCAGCCGCTTCACTCGTCCCAGCTTCGTTCTCTAAAGGTTTTGTCATGACCACTCGCTGCATCCAGTGCTGTTGCTCGGCCGTCCTGGCCATGGGAATCTCGTTGGTCGGCCACTGGGCTCCAGCGTTGGCTGACTGGAACCGTTTCCGCGGGCCTAACGGAACGGGTGTGGCCGAAGGCCCCGCGCCAGTCCAGTGGAGCCCCACTCAGAATCTCAAATGGAAGATCCCGCTACCCGGCCCTGGAGTGTCGTCTCCCATCGTGATTGGTGACCGGCTGTTCGTCACATGTTACAGCGGCTACGGAGTCTCGCGCGACAACGTGGGCGACATGGAGCAACTGCAGCGGCACTTGCTGTGCATCAACGCAAAGACCGGCGAACAGCTTTGGCAACAAGATATCCCTAACACTGCCCGTGAAGACGCATTCTCCGGCATGGGAGTGCCATCCCACGGGTATGCATCCCACACTCCCACGTCCGATGGCGAGCACGTTTACGTTTTCTTTGGCAAGGGTGGAGTGCTGGCGTTTGATTTTGAAGGCAAACAGCTATGGCAAGCGGACGTCGGTACGGACTCTGATCCTAGACGATGGGGTTCCTCGTCCAGCCCGATCCTGATTGACAACGTCTTGGTAGTTACCGCTGGGCCAGAATCACGTGCTTTGATCGGGTTGGACAAAGCCACCGGCCAGGAACTTTGGCGCGCGGACTCTGACGGATTCGGAATGGTCTGGGGGACTCCGGCGATCGCACCAGCTGGAGACTTGGAAGAAATTGTGATCGGCGCACCTTATGAGATTTGGGCGCTGAATCCTGAAAACGGGAAACTGCGTTGGTACTGCGACGCGATGGACACTGAATCGTTCAGCTCGAGCATCGTCGTGCAGCATGACAAGATCTTTGCCATCGAAGGCCGCGGTGGGGGCTCAATCGCCGTCCAGACCGGCGGCCGGGACGATGTCACCAAAACCAAAGTACTGTGGTCAGGACGTGACAATGGTCGCTTCGGAACACCGATCGTTGTTGGAGAGCGTCTGTACAGCTTCAGCGGTGGCGTCGTAACTTGCCTGGATACTAGCAATGGCGAGGAAGTCTTTCGCGAACGACTCCGGTCTTCATCGAGTCAGAACACAACCTCGGGAACCGATGGTGGAGGACGCCGCGGTGGTCGTGGCGGACGCGGCTTCGGCGGTATGGACTACTCGTCTCCAGTGACCGCAGCAGGCAAGATTTACTACACCAACGGACGCGGTGAGACATTTGTGATCGCAGCAGGGACCGAATTCGAACAGCTGGCGGTCAATCAAGTCACTGGCGACAATGAAACGTTCAGTGCAACGCCTGCCATCAGCGATGGAGCAATTTATCTGCGCTCCGACAAACACCTGTATTGCGTAGCCAACGATTAGTGGACGTGGCCAACTTCAGAACTGACTATGGCTACTGCCAACGTTGAGTAGCCCGACCGGAATCCAACAGCTGCTGCGCTTCCGAACTCAAACCGTACTGCAAGCCTGCTTGGTTCAACTCAATAAACACGTTGTACCGGGCATAGGGTTCGCTGGCGCGGATGACCGGTGCTGGCGCCGCGTAGACCACGTTGGTAGCCTTGCCATTCCACCTCAACAGATACAGGCTGCCACCCAGCGAAGGCTCTTGGCGCAGTTGATAAGCGTGTTGCAGTTCCGCGATGAAGCGGGTGGGATCTCCGGTGACCGCATGCACTTTGATGCGCTGCACTCGCTTGTAGCCATCAAAATAGTAGGTCAACGTTCCTGCCAAATCACTAGGACTGGTGCCTGTGATCAATGGCACGCGTAAACCGTCCAATTGCATGTCTGAC
>JANQOL010000511.1 GCA_028289675.1 Pirellulaceae bacterium | reverse complement strand
GCAGCTGATTGAATCGGCCCGCGCCGGTCAGACCGAACAACTGGGCCAACTGTTGCAGTGCTATTTCAATTACTTGACTGTCCTGGCCAGTACCCAGCTGGATCAGCGGCTGCGGAAGCGGCTGAATCCTTCGGATTTGGTCCAAGAGACGATGCTGGCCGCTCATCGCGATTTCAACGCGTTCCGAGGCAATTCCCCTCAGGAATTAGTGGGCTGGCTGCGGCAGATCCTAATCAACGTGCTGCACGGGGCCATCGCCAAACACGTCAAAGCTGGCAAACGCGACATCCGACGTGAGATTTCCATCGACCAGGTGGAAGTAAGTGTCGATCGGTCGGCGGCAAATTTGGCTGCGATCTTGCCCGCCAAGATTGAATCGCCCAGCAGCCCTTTGCACGCCGAAGAGCGGGCCACGGCACTGGCCGATCACCTGGCTCAACTCAGACCCGATTACCGCGATGTGATTGTGCTTCGCAACTTGCAGGGTCTGTCCTTTGATGAAATCGCCAGCCGCATGGATCGCTCTGCCGGGGCGGTCCGTATGCTCTGGTTGCGAGCAATTGACCGCTTCAAAGATACTTACCGCCCAGTAGATGGGTAACCCTCGAAAACCTGGCAGCTATAACGGAATTACTTGTCTTTCAATCGATCCTCATCTTTATTTCACGGGTTCACAGCTGTGGGCGCTGCGGCAAAAGCCGCGGTTGCCGTTGTTTTCGTGTTTGAAACCAGCCCTCTAGTGCAAGTCGCACAAGTCCGACGCGCGCTGGCGAACATCTGTCCAGGACATTGCTCGTGGCCGATGCCCTTAGCTCAATCGACGCCGATCCATCTCTCTTGGGGGAGCTCTCTGAAGATCAACAGGTTCAGCTGACCGAGGTCTTGGACACCTATCTGCGCCAGTTGGAACAAGGTGAAGCTCCCAGCCGCCAACAACTGCTAGACGATCATCCGCACCTGGTCCCTGCGCTGGAACTGTACCTCGATAAACTGGACGACCTGCACCTGCTGGCCGGTGGTCCTAACACCAGCGGTCATGATTTGGCCGGCAAGGTGCTGGGCGAGTACCAGCTGATCGAGGAACTAGGTCGCGGAGGCATGGGCATTGTCTACTCCGCACACCAACAGACGTTGAACCGCCCAGTGGCCGTCAAGCTACTTCCCATGGCGGCCATGTTGGAGCCCAAGTACCTGGAGCGTTTTCGCAATGAGGCCCGCGCGGCGGCCAATTTGGAACACCCCAACATCGTCCCGGTGTACACCGTGGGTGAAGAGGGCGGCATTCACTATTACTCCATGCGGTGGATTGATGGCAGCTCTTTAGATCAGCGCATTCTGGTTCACCGACAAAATGCTACCAGTCCGCGCACCGCCGCAGCGCTACTTCAGTTCGCGAACGTGGCGGACGCGTTGCACGCGACCCACGAGTTTGGAATTGTTCACCGCGACATCAAACCATCCAATCTGTTGTTAGACCATGCCGGCAAGCTCTGGGTCGCCGACTTTGGTTTGGCGCGATTTCAAGACGAACGCGCCCTGACCGGTACTGGTGAAATGATTGGTACGATGCGCTACATGAGCCCCGAACAGGCTCTGGGACGTAGCGAGTTTGTAGATCACCGAACAGACATCTATTCTCTGGGCGCCACGTTGTACGAACTGTTCACCGGTCAGCCGGCTGTGCCCGGTGAAGAGGGTCCCAGCCTGCTCCGCACCATCGCCGCTCAAGCTCCGGTACGGCTGCGCAAATTGCGCCCGGATCTGCCGCGCGATCTACAAACCGTACTCGATAAGGCGATGGCCCGGCATCGTGACGACCGCTATGAGACGGCTGCCGAGTTGGCGCAGGACCTCAGGCGCGTGGCGCGTGGCGAACCGGTGACCGCCAAATTAGTCTCGCCCGTGGTTTTGGCCGCCCGCTGGACGGTGACTCATACGCGATTGGTTTCCGTGGCCATCGCCGTGCTAGCCGCGCTGGGTCTCGCACTCAGTACAGGCACTTACATCGTCAACACCATGATCGCCCGCGAACGTGATCAAAAAGACCAGCTGTTCCGCGAGTCACTCGCGTTGGTTCGGGAACACGATGCCATCATCGATCGCTTGGCTCTGGTGCCGGGTGTCGAGGAAGTGCGCCGTGACCTGATTCCCCTCTCCCTGAGCTATTACCAAAACTTTGCTCGGCAGGCGCAAGATGATCCCCAGTTGACCGCCGAATTGGCGCAAGCTCTCAGCCGGATGGGCAAGCTCAATGAAGAGCTTGGCCAGCCGATTACAGCCGTGGATTTTTTTCAGAGAGCTGAAACTCTGTTTGCCAAGTTGGTGCGGCAACCGTCCCGCGGCCACCTGTTCGACCAGCATCGTCGAGAGAATCTGAATCATCTGGCCATGGCCTTGGACCGGGCCGGCCTGGGTGCGCGCGGTCTGGAAATGCTGAGCGCGAACATGGACGAGATGCGAACTGCCTACCAACAGGATCAGTTGGCGTCCGAGATGATCGTCGAGTACGGTTTGACGGAAAATAACCTCGGATTGCTGCTTCGCAAGCAGCATCAGCTCGACGCGGCCCAACAGGCATTTGAGAACGCGATCGAAGCACTCGCGGCAGTTCAAGACGATTCTCCGCAAGATCAAGCGTCTGCCCGAGCTTTGGGCGCCGCCTACCACAATTTGGGAGCTCTCTATGCCAACCAGGCGAGTGTCGAAGATCGGCAACGTGCTCAAGAGTTGCTCAAGCGGGCCTTGAACCTGCAGTTGGAATTGGCTCGCCGGGCCCACAATCGCCTGCGGGCGTCAATCGATTTGGTGGCCACCTACCTGACTATCGGCAATCTGCACTTGAACGAACAACATCCTTATCAAGCGGCCGAAGCGTTTGGAAACGCGGCCAAAATCAATGATCAATTGGTTGCCATTGCCCCACAAGTCGACGCCTACCGGCGCGATCTGGCAATCTGCTTGAGCAATCTCGGCATGGCACACTACCAATGCGGTGAAACTCAACTGGCCAAAGACAGTCTCAAAGGCTCCGTGCACCAGTATCGGCAACTGCTCGACGCACATCCCAACCACGCCGGCCTGCAAGCCAGCCTGGGAATCGCCTTGAACAATCAAGGCATGGTGCTCCAGCACGTAGGGGAGCAGTCCGCAGCCGAAGAAGCCTATCAGCGAGCAACCGAGTTGCTGGAGCAAACGCAGCGCGAACATGCTTCGCAGGCCAACTCCGACGCGTTGTGCAAAGTCTACGTCAACCATGTCCGCATGTTGCAAGACGCTGGCCGCAATGACGAAGCCAACCAAGTATTGCAACGGCAGTTGGCTTTGGTCTCTCGTGATGAGGACAAGCGATGAACCGTCTACAAGCCCGTCGGCTACGCCTTGAAGTCCTGGAAACTCGCAGCCTGCTAGCCGCGGCTCCGTGGTTCGAACTGGCCGACGCACATCACAGACCTTCGTTCGTGGATTTCGCTGAGTTTGACCTGGCGCAAGATGAATGGTCCGGCCGGCGCAACCATCACCAAGCGGACAGAGGAACACCGGGACGTCGATACACGGACCGTCCCGATCACGACGCGCGACGGGCGGGTCTGCAACACGAGCCGTTTGGGCGGCACAATGGGCGGAGTCATCGCGGTCGCGACTGGCAAATGAGCAACCATCGCGCCGAGCAACGCGGTGCACTTGATCGTCACAACGGCGATCGCGTGTCCTCTCCAATCAATGCCCGGCCACCATCGCAGTCCACGTCAGAATTCGCCACGGCCCCGCCCGATCAAACGCGTAACTCCCACCGGGAACAGTCCAGCGATCTTCCCAACCAACTTGATGCAACGCATCGGGATCCGCTACGGCTCGACGCGATAAACCTCGACCCGCTATCTCAAGACGCGCTATTTCAAGACCAGGTGCGAAACTTGACGCCGACTGAATCCGCCGGCTCCAACCGCATCGACAGCTCGACGGAAGACACGTCGGCGAATCAGGTCGTGGTTCATGTCGTTCAGCTGACGCCGCGCACTACACTGATCTTTTTCGACTCGCCATCGGAGGAACTGGCTCGAGACGTTGCGGCTGCCTCTGCAGACGATTCAAGCGTCGGGCAACCTGCATCCGTTGGACAACGGATGTCGATGAACGGTCCCCAAACGGGCATGGAATCCGAATCAGTCAACGATTTCGAGATGCTCTCTGCAGATCGCGCGAACCAAGCGGTACCGAACCTTGACAACAGCACACTGCAATTTGATACGTCTCCGGAGGACGTAAATTCGATCTTGGATCTTTATCCCATCGGGTCGGTAGGGCATTCGTCAGCGGTATGGTTGCAAAACTCTGGACAGATGCTGGAGCAGCATCACCCTGCCTTGGATCTGAACGCACTGGACCTGGCGTTGGAGAACCTACTGCAGGACACGAATCGAGCTCAACAGCTGGAAGAGTTGGACCAGCTATTACGGGAACTGGGCCCCGACCAAACCGAACTGCAGATCCCCGAGCCGTCTTCCACAAGTTCTCCCGCAAGGACGCAACCCAGCCAAATCGACGAATCGATTCCCGACGGAGCGGCAACGGGACGTCTTGATGCCGGCACCAAGCAAAGCGCAAGCTTGGCGCGGCTCCCCGGCGGCATGATCGCCATGCAACTGCCCGACGACTTGTTGGCCAGCCGCAGCCAACTATTGCAGGGCAACACCGTCGATCAAGCTTCGGCCTGGACCGCACGTGTCGGACTGTACCGCCAACATGAAATTGCCAGCGCGGGCGCCGGACAAGCAGTGGCAGGCCATGACCCGCGAAATTCCATTCAAACGGACGTTCGTGACGCCGAATCTACTTCGAAGGGACTGTTGGCCGCACGCTTCCGGCCTGTGGCCATCGCTACCTCCGCCGCCTTTGGAGCCATCTTGCTGGGTATGCGAAAGAAGACATCCGAGAAATCCGCGGACGAAGAAAAGTTGACCTAGGCCGAATTGGAGGTTGAAAACTCCCGGTCAATTCGCGTCGGAATCTGGTGTCTGATCTCCAGCATCTCCGGAACCAAGTTCGTGCTCACACAGTTGGCAAAAGTCGCTGGTGGAATAGTGCTGGACCATTTCACTGGCCGCCAGATTGGGATGCACTTTGGCCGATGGCAAGATCTCGGTCATTAACAGCCGGTAGGTGTCCATAGGTTCGAAGTGCTCGCATACATCCAGCGCCACGCTCAGCAAGGCCAACTGCGCTAGGATCGCTCGTACCAAGGGTTCCGCCTGCTCGTGCGATGTGACGTTATCCACCGTGGGTAGTCGCAACGGTTCGTGAAACAGATACGAAATCGGCTGGTCTTTCTTGCCTTCAAAGATTTCGTCCCATTGTTCGTACATCGCCTTGGTTTCACTGTCGATGCCAGGCATGACTTCATCCCACGAACGTGGCCGGCCGGAAGAATCGCCAGGCGATTCCGTCGGGTCGTCATCGACTTCGTCCAAGTCGTCGGGCATTGGTCCCAGCGACTCACTTACTTGACGCTGCAAATCCGCGGTGAACAGTCCGTAAGGGTCGTGCGGCTCATCGTCCTCTTCATCATCGTCGTTTTCGCTGTCGCCCAGCGGATAGTGAGATGTGTGCGCTTCACCTTGCTGATCGACGTGAATCTCGGTAAAGCCGATGCCGAAAGTACCTTGGTCCAATGGATCGGACGGTTCGCTACTGTCGCCGCTGGACTCGTCTTCCAAATATTCGAGCGTGCAGTCCGGCAGTTCCGCCACAACTTGTCCGTTCTGACTATACCACTCGAGATACAGGGACTGCTGGCCGGACGCAGTTGCCGATGCACGTGCAGCCGGACGTAGCCCCATTTCTCCCACGACTCCGATCTGCCGATCAGCCAACCCGTCGATCGTTTCTGGAACATCCGCCGGCGCACTCGTCTCCTTTGTTGACGCTACGTCGGACTGACTAGCCGCCAGCGGCGTATGAAATCGTACGTGCTTGCCGGCCAAATCACCAGAAAGATTGCCGGTCAATTCGATACGCACGCCGACATCCGGAGCGAACTCGATCCAACCGAACACTCCATTGCGCCGATTATTGCGGAGTTCGCCAGAAAGAACATATTCGCCTATCCGCAGGACCATAGAAGTAGTTATTCCGTGTGACTGACTCTGCCCTCGATCCAGTTTCGAAACTCACTGGCAGTTAATCTTCGAGTCGCCAAATTTCAAAAATCTAAGCAACAATCTGTTGAAAGGCAGACTAGCGTACTCTTACTTTGAATAGTGTCCGTTCTCGACGACGGTGACACCCCATGGTCGTTGATGGCGCAGGCCAGTAGTCCATCCGATAGCGCTAGTCGACGGTCATCAACAGGTCTCCGGCATCTACTTGCGAACCGGCTTTGACCAGGATCTGCTGCACGTCGCCGGCGCGATCCGCCGTGATCGTGGTTTCCATCTTCATCGCTTCCAAGGACACCAGTTTGTCTCCGGGCTCGACGTGGTCACCGGTCGCGACCGCCACACCAATGACCATCCCAGGCATACTGGCCGCGACATGGGTGGGATCGGACGGATCTGCTTTCACAGCCTGCGCGTCGCTGGACTCCAAAGACTGATCGATAATCTCAATTTCACGGGGCTGCCCGTTCAATTCGAAGAACACCGTTCGCGTTCCATCGGGTTTCGGTTGGCCGACTGCCAGGAAGCGAACGATCAGCCGCTTGCCCTCTTCGATGTCGACGGACATCTCTTCGGACGTTTCCGGGCCATAAAAGAAATACGGTGTCGGCAACACACTGACATCACCGTACATCTTGCGGTGCTCGATGAAGTCTTCATAGACCTTGGGATACAACACATGCGTCACGCACTCTCGATCGGAAACCTCGGTGCCCAAACTTTCACTTAGCTGGGCGCGAACCGCATCCCAATCAGCGTCGGGCAGAGACGCACCGGGGCGCCCTTCGACGACAGGACGGTCTCGCAAAATGGCCTGTTGTGCGGCTTTGGGAAAACCTCCCGGTGGCTGGCCCATCATCCCGCTCAACAGGTCGATGACTGACGCCGGCGGAGCCAGATCCTTGTCGGTCTGCATGACGTCGTCGACCGTCAGGTCGCCGGCCACCATGAATAGCGCCATGTCTCCGACCGCTTTGGACGTAGGCGTAACCTTGACGATATCGCCCAGCATGCGGTTCACGTCCGCGTAGACGCGGCAAACTTCGGCCCAGCGATCCGCCAATCCAAGGGCGCGTGCTTGTTGGTACAAATTCGTGTACTGGCCGCCGGGCATTTCATGCTCGTACAAATCACCACCGGCCGCTAGCGCCTCGCTTTCGAATGGCAGATAGAACTCTCGCACCGCTTTCCAATACGTCGACAACTCGGTCAAAACGTCTGTCGACAATGCACTGGGACGTTCACCAAATCGAAGTGCTTCGACTAGTGTGTTCAAATTGACTTGGGATGTACCGCCCGACAGGGACGAAATGGCCGCATCCGCGATATCCAGCTGCTCTTCGGCAGCGGTCAAAATGGAGGCCGCTTGAATGCCCGCGGTGTCATGGGTGTGGAAATGGATCGGAATTCCAATCTCTTGTTTCAGGGCACGAACCAATTGCCGAGCTGCGGCCGGCTTGCACAATCCAGCCATGTCCTTGATCGCCAAGATGTGCGCGCCCATTTTCTCTAGTCGCTTGGCCAGATCGACATAATACTGCAAGCTGTATTTCTGGCGCCGGGGATCGAGAATATCCCCTGTGTAACAAATAGATGCTTCGCAGATCGCGCCGCTGTCCACCACGGCTTCCATGGCGACTTGCATGTTGTCGACCCAATTCAACGCATCAAATACGCGAAACACGTCGATTCCAGCGTCCGCGGCCTCACGCACAAACACCTTTACCACGTTGTCTGGATAGTTCGTGTAGCCTACCGCGTTGCTGGCTCGCAACAACATCTGGAACAGGATATTGGGTATCCGTTCCCGCATCTGCACCAAGCGTTGCCACGGGCTTTCTTTGAGGAACCGCATGGACGTATCGAAAGTGGCCCCGCCCCACATCTCCAGCGAAAAGAACTCGGCGGCACGTTGAGCATAGGTATCCGCGATCTGCAACATGTCGTAAGTCCGCAACCGCGTCGCCAGCAGCGATTGGTGCGCATCCCGCATGGTGGTGTCGGTCAGCAACAAGCTGTCTTGTTCCTGCACCCATTGCGCCAAGCCCTCCGGTCCTTGCTCCCGCAGGCGGTCACGAGTTCCCTTGGGTGCTTGTTTACCAGTCTGGGCCGCCGGGATTGGTGCCGGTTCACGGCGGACGGCCGGCGGTCGATCCTTGACCAGTTCATTCCGATTCACAATCACGTTGGCCAAGTAACGCAACAGGCGTGTCGCCCGGTCACGACGCCTGGGAAGTTGAAACAGATCCGGCGTGCTATCAATCAAACGCGTCGTTGCCCGCCCCTCCAGGAACGTGGCGTTGCCGATCATCTGGATCAAGAACGGAATGTTGGTCTTGACGCCGCGAATACGGAACTCGTGCAAACAGCGGTCCATGCGCCCAGCCGCCTCGGCCAGTGTTCTGCCGCGGGCGGTCACTTTGACCAGCATGGAATCGTAGAACGGGTTCACTACCGCACCGCTAAACGCGCTACCCGCGTCCAAGCGAATGCCCAGTCCGCCCGCGCTGCGGTAATGTGTAATCCGACCATAGTCGGGACGGAACTGGTTGACCGGGTCTTCCGTCGTCACGCGGCACTGGATGGCAAAGCCGTTGACTTGGATATCGGACTGGCGCGGTAAGCCGACCGACGTGTCGCCCAAAGTGTGCCCCATCGACACCAACAGTTGAGCCCGCACGATATCGATCCCCGTGACTTCCTCCGTCACGGTATGCTCGACCTGAATCCGTGGGTTAACTTCGATGAAATAAAACTTGTCTTGGTCGGTATCGTACAGAAACTCGACCGTCCCAGCTGCTCGATAGCCGACGGCATTGCCGATCGCCAACGCGGCTTGGTGCAACTGGTCTGCGATGTCAGGCTTCAAGTTCGGCGCCGGCGCCAGCTCAACGACTTTCTGGTGTCTCCGCTGAACAGAACAATCGCGCTCGTGCAAGTGAATTAGGCTGCCCTGCGAATCGCCCAACAGCTGGACTTCCAAGTGTCGAGCATGCCGCACCAGTTTCTCGACGAACACTTCGTCGCTGCCGAAAGCGGTTTGCGCTTCATGTTGAGCCGATTGCAGCGCGGCCTCCAATTGATCTTCGTTGTCCACCATCCGCATGCCACGACCGCCACCGCCCTTGGCCGCCTTGAGCATGACGGGATAGCCCATCTGCGCTGCCAGTTGTTTAGCCTCTTCTAAAGACTGAACGGCCTCGGAACTACCTGGCAACACAGGTACACCCGCTTGTCCGGCGATCTCGCGGGCCGACACCTTATCACCTAAACGGCGCAAGGCCGTCACGCTTGGACCGACAAAAACGATACCCGCTTCTTCCAGGGCGGCGGCAAAATCTGGATTCTCCGAAAGGAACCCATAGCCGGGGTGCACAGCGTCAATGTCATAGCGGCGGCACACGTCGACGATCTGGGCGATGTCCAGATACGAGCGGATCGGTTCTCCCATCTGACCGACCTGGTACGCCTCGTCAGCCTTGAAGCGATGCAGCGCGAAACGGTCTTCGTGGGAGTAGATAGCGACAGTACGGATGCCCAATTCATGAGCGCTCCGGAATACGCGAGTCGCAATCTCGCTGCGATTGGCGGCGAGTAGCTTTCGAATCGGTCTCATGGCACCTGATGGATCGGTTTACTTCTTCGAATAGCCCATGTTCGAAGAATCTGAGCAACCATTTTCTTGGACAGCGAGGCTATGTGTCCCTGCGACTCGTCTCCAGAGCGAGTGCGATGCGGCCAGCGCGTGATTCGAGGCCGATTAAGTAGCTCACAGTCTAGCGGATGAGCTTCCTGTCGCGCAGGAGGGCAACGACCAGATCGACACACTCGTCAACGGATTGCTGGTCAGTTCGTAGCGTCAGGTCCGGAGCTTCGGGCTCGTCGTACTTGCCGCCCGCGCCGGGCAAACTCGGCAGCTTGCCTTCCACCGCCTGAGCGTAGTGTCCACGCGGATCCCGTGCCTGACACTCGTCCAAGCTGGCTTGGCAGTAAACTGTCAAAAATCGGTCGTCTCCAAGCAGATCTTGAGCTTTGGCGCGCACACCTGCATCAGGCGCGATCAACGAGGCCAAGCAAATAAAACCGTTTTCGTTCAGCAGTCTGGCCATCTGCGCGCACCGGCGCAGATTCTCGGAACGATCATCGTCCGCAAAACCCAAATCACGGCTCAAACCGCGCCGCAGATCTTCGCCATCGAGCACAATGGCCGTGCGGCCAGCATCAAACAATGCCCGCTCCACGCCGCGGGCAATGGTTGTCTTCCCACTGCCACTCAAGCCAGTCAGCAACACCGTGGCCGGCGATTGCCCCAGACGCGATTCTCGTTCCTCGTCCGTCACCACCCGCACATCCCGAGTGGTCTGTGACGTGCCGCGTTCATCGACTTCCCAAGGCGCGAGTTTAGACGATTTGTCGGCCTCGCGAGCGGTGATCATGCCGGCCGCCACCGTCACGTTGGAGATTCGATCCACGACAATGAACGCACCACTGGATCGATTGCGGCGATAGGCGTCATAAAAGATGGGTTGGCTCAAGGTAATTGTGCAGCGACCGATTTCGTTCAACTGCAGATCCGGGGCCGGCGAGCGGTGCAGCGAGTTGACGTCGACGCGATAGCGCAGCGATTCAATCTGGCCTGGCGCGGTTTGAGTGGTTTGCTTGAACAGGTACGTCTTGCCCGGCACCATGGCTTCCGGACTCATCCACACCAGCATGGCGTCAAAGTCATTGCTGACTTTAGGCACGTTGCCGGGCCGCACGATCATATCTCCACGACTGCAATCGATTTCGTCTTCAAAGGTCAACGTTACCGACTGTGGAGTGAAAGCCTCGGCGACTTCACTGTCAAAGGTCACGATGCTCTTCACGCGGCTGGTCTTCCGCGACGGCAGCACCATGACCTCGTCACCTTGGCGAATAATCCCGGAAGCGATCGTGCCGCAAAAGCCGCGAAAATCCAAGTTCGGTCGATTTACATACTGCACCGGGAAACGAAAATCTTCAAAGTTCCGGTCGGAACCGATATACACGGTCTCCAAAAAGTTCATCAACGTGCTGCCTCGATACCAGTCCATCTGGGGACTGGGATCAACCACGTTGTCTCCATTCAGTGCGGAGATCGGAATGAAGTGCAGGTCCGGCAGGTCCAAGCGGGCGGCGAAGTCACGATAGTCGGCGCAGATCTCGTCGTACCGTGCTTGGCTAAAGTCAACCAAATCCATCTTGTTGATCGTCACCACGACATGCCGAATTCCCAGCAACGACACAATAAAACTATGCCGTTTGGTTTGCGTCAAAACTCCTTGCCGCGCATCGATCAGAATGACGGCCAGATCCGCGGTCGAGGCGCCGGTGGCCATGTTGCGGGTGTATTCTTCATGGCCCGGCGTGTCGGCGATAATGAACTTCCGCTTGGCCGTCGAAAAATAGCGATAGGCCACATCGATCGTGATTCCCTGCTCCCGCTCAGCTTTCAAACCATCGGTCACTAGCGCGGGATCAAACCCGCCACCAGTCGTACCATGCGTCTTGGATTCGTCTTCCAGCTGCGCCAACTGATCCTCGTACAGCATCTTGGAATCGTACAGCAGGCGACCAATCAACGTGCTCTTGCCATCGTCCACACTGCCGCAAGTAATAAAGCGCAGCAGTTCCTTCTGCTCGTGCTGCGCCAGATACGCGTCAATGTCGGTCGCTATCAAATCGCTCTGATGACTCATGAAATCGCTTTGTTTTCGAGCTGGTGCTGGTAGCACCGATTGGTTGTCTGGTTTCTTCTTTTGGAATTAGTCGCGGCCTGATTAAGCGACAACACGCTGGCCGTCGATCCAATCAGCCAGCCTTGACTCCAGGTGCAAAATTATGTTAGAAGTAACCCTGCTTCTTCTTTTCTTCCATGCCGGCACCTCCGGCATCCCGATCAATGACCCGTCCCTGCCGTTCACTGGTCTTGGCCAACAGCATTTCTTGAATGATTTGCGGCAACGTGGTCGCATCCGATTCGACGGCTCCGGTCAGTGGATAACAGCCCAGCGTGCGAAAGCGAACTTGGCGGCTCTCCAGTTTTTCGCCGGGATGCAGCTCCAGTCGGTCATCGTCTTTCATGATCAACGTGCCGTTGCGTTCCACAACGGGACGGTAATCGGCAAAGTACAACGGCACGATGGGGATGCCTTCCAAATGGATGTACTGCCAAACATCCAGTTCCGTCCAGTTGCTCAATGGAAACACGCGTATGCTCTCGCCGGCATTGACTTTGGCGTTGTACAAATTCCACAGCTCGGGACGCTGGCTCTTGGGGTCCCAACGGTGGAACTTGTCACGAAATGAAAACACGCGCTCCTTGGCTCGCGATTTCTCTTCGTCACGGCGGGCTCCACCAAAGGCCGCGTCAAATCCGTGCTCCGTGAGAGCCTGTTTGAGAGCATCCGTCTTCATGACTTCCGTATGTTTATCGCTGTTCTCCGCTGGGTCGATGTTCAGCGCTTTACCCTCGTGGTTGATATGGACCATCAGATCCAAACCCAGTTCACCGCGGGCGTAGTTCTCCCGAAACTCGATCATCTCGGCGAACTTCCACGTTGTATCGACGTGTAAAAACGGAAACGGAGGTTTGTCCGGGTAAAACGCCTTGATCGCCAAGTGCGTCATGACCGACGAGTCCTTGCCCACCGAGTACAGCATGACCGGCTTGGAGAACTCAGCAGCCACCTCGCGAATGATGTGAATGCTTTCTGCTTCGAGCAGCTTTAGGTGCGTAAGCGAATAGGCTGACATAGATTCGTTTCAAACTAGTTTGTTGGTTCGGAAGACGAGCTGTCTGCCCGTGCCTTGCGGATTTGTAATATCGTGGATTCGGATTCCGTTCCAGGCATCGGATATGCCGCCAGCTTACGCAGCTCTAGGCCAGCCAGCAGCCCCTGTTGCCTCGCTTGACCGCGTTCTTCGACCCACCTTGGCCCTTTGATGGCAAGCAGTCGATCAAAATTCAGCCAGTTGTCTTGGACCCAAGTTAGCAACCGTGACAGACTGCCTACAGCTCGGGTCACCAGACTGTGAAAACGCAAGTCTTCAATCACGTTCTGCACTCGTGTCGCGTGCACGACGACGGGCAATTTGAGCCGCTTGACCATATCTTCGACGACTCGTGATTTCTTGGCGACCGAATCACACACACTGACGCTCAGATCGGGCCGCAGGATGGCCAACAGCAGCCCCGGAACGCCACCGCCAGTACCCACGTCCAATACGTCTTCGTCGGGTGCCAACTGCTCCGCCAATTGAATCGAGTCCAGCAAATCACGCCGCGCGAACAAATCGTAGTCGGTGTGACGCGTCAGGTTAATGCGCGTGTTCCAATCCCACAGGATTCGGCAATATTGATCCAACTGGTCCATGACGCTTTGCTCGACGGTCAGGTCCAGTTTTTCGACCGCCTCGCTCAGACACTGGCTGGCAACCTCGCTCACAGCACTTCTCCAGCGCTCGAGAAACACCATTGCAAGATATCCTGGGTTGGTGACAGGTCATCCCACACCGAGGCTGGTCCAGCTTGGCACAGCTGCTGGCGACTAAAACCGCCGGTACAGACGGCCAGACAGCGCACGCCCATGACCGCTGCCAGCTGGATATCCAAGGGAGTATCACCGACGATCACAATCGACTCGCGAGCTTGCTCTCGAGAATGCCCTTCGCCCAACCGGCGTTCGACCACCTCCCAAGCGGGCTCGGCCAGTCCGGGCCGCTCGATAGCTTGATCGCCGAAAACACCAAACTGGAACGAACCGTCCAAGCCGTAGTGCCGCAATTTGGCTCGGGCTGATGTGGGCATATTCCCCGTCAGTACGCCGAGGTGGTGAGACTCGTCCGCAGTCAAATGCCGCAGCAATTCGGTCACGCCAGGCAAGACTCTGCCGGGACGATTTGCCAACACGGCTGGCAGCTCCGCAAAGTAGCGTTGGCTGAGGCGCCGCAAATTGTCGTCGGTGGGTGTGACACCATGGCGTTGTAGCAACTCCGTCATGATTCCCAAGTCGGTGCGCCCGTGCAATGCAACCGACTGCGGGTCCGCGACCCCAAATTCGTGCTCCAACGCCAGCAACAGCGCGCCCCCACCGGCTCCGCCTGATTCAATGAGCGTGCCGTCGATGTCAAACAAAAATACGAGGGACTGGTTGGGACCGGCGATTGCCACTATTCCTCAAGAATCATCAGTTCGACGCGACGGAAATCAATGGGATGACTTTCGGATTGCAGGGAAATGTACCCGCCCTCTAGTTTGAGTCCGCCCTGCCGTTGAGCAAGCTGTGCCGCGTGTTCGTCACGCTCGTCTAATTGCGGCTCGGAGTACTCGAGCACTACTTGACCGTCCATGATGTGCTTCACTGTCCGCCCTCCACGCACTTCCACTTCCGCCAAGACCCATTGATCGCCGTGATAAGTCTTCGAAGTGGATTTGGTGCAGTGGGGCAAAAAAAGCTGCCCGTCTTTGACCACGTTGGTTCCGGGAGTACATAGATTAGCCGTCGTTCGAGTTTGCTTTCCATTACCGCCCAACAGTTGATATTCGATGGACGTTGGAAAATCCTGGTCCAACGTCATGCCCTTCGGATCTTCGCAGTGCAACATCAAGCCGCTGTTGCGCAGCGCCCATCCCGGCCCTCCGGCGCACTGCTCGCCCACAAAGCGGTACTCAACTCGCAACCGATAGTGCGAGTAAGGCTTGTCGTAAAAGATATGTCCAAATGTCTCCTTAAACGTTGGATAAATCTCAGGGTCGTAACGCACCTGCATCAGCCCATCCGCGACCCGAAACGTATCGCCATGGTTTTCTCCCAAGCGATGGCCGCGGATTTTGGGAGTCCATCCCTGCAGGTCTTTGCCGTTGAACAGAGAGATCCACTTGCCGACCGGCTGGCTGCCACCAGACGAATCGCCATCGTCGACCACCAACGAACTGCTGGACGCGGCCGTGGATTGTTGACCCCATGTGCGAGACAGGCCACAGAACATTCCGAGCGCAACAGCGTAGAACAGTCCTAGCCGAATCCCGCTTCTCCAACTCAATGCACGCATAGTTTTACAGCCCTTCTGGGTGGTTTGCTTCACACTGCCGGGAAGTGTGGACCCATGATACTGCGTTGACCGATGAAAACAAATGAAGGTAAATATAGTCTGAATTCTTGGATTCAACACACCCGACCGTGGCCCGAGCGCCGGCTGGCATCGTCCACAGATCCTTTCACTTGCTAAGGTGGCCTCCGTGATTCACGACAGGTTTGCTCCTACGATTTATCGATCGCTGGCCCAGACGCTGGGCGGCTGCTGGTTGCTGCTGTGCTGCTTGATCTCGAACAGCACCGGTCAAGATGCTTTCGGTGGTCTCGGATTACCGACCGTAGGAGGTCGCCCGATCACCTACTCCGCCTACTACGAATTGGCGGAAGACAAATCACACGGACAGTTGTCGGTGATGGCCGACATTGCCTCCGGCTACCACACCTATTCAACCACGCAACCACCGGGCGGCCCCTTGCCGACTCGCATCGAAGTCCAGGACGACTCCGTCGACGTCACCGGAACGTTCGTGCCAGATCAATCCCCCGAGATTGGGCGCAACGCGGCCTGGGAGGGAGTGGACATTGAAGAGCATCACGGCACCGTTGTGTGGACAGCTCCAATTCAGTTTTCCAACCCACCTGAAGACCCCACAGCAACAACTTTGACCGTCCAGATCAACGGACTGGTGTGCAGTTCCGCTTGCCAACCCGTCGGAGATAAGGTCACTGCCAAGTTCAAGGGCTTTCTGTCCGAAAGTAACCAGCCTCAAAAATCTTCGGCAGCTGACGCCACTTCGGCTGGCTCCTCCATCGAACGCGAGTGGTCGTCCAAGCAGTCCAAGTCGAGCGGCCGCGCCAATGCCGCGCAGCCAGCTTCGACGGACGCCGATGTGCAAGTCCTGCGTGTACCGATGTCGCACGCCGATTGGACAGCCACCCTCAGCTCCGCTCAGGTAAGGCCTGGGGATTCTACGACACTTAGATTGACCGCGAAGACTGACAAAGAGTTCCATGTCTATGAATTCGTGCCGCACGATCCCCAATCGGATTACCGCACGCTAATTGTCGCCGAGAACAAATCGGGCCTGTTGTTTGGATCACCCGTCACATCGACGGGCATTCACACGGATCTCAGTATTGGGTTTCCCGTGCGGTATTACGAAGGCCCCGTGACCTGGGAAATCCCCATCCAAGTACCGGAAACAATCGAGCCGGGAGACTATCCCATTCAGCTGGCCGTTGGATTCATGACTTGTACCGACCGCCGTTGTGATCCGCCCGCTGCGCTGAAGGTCAGTGGCCAGGTCCGTGTTGGAGATGAGACGACCGCCGGAGTCGTCGGTCTGAAGCTGGCCGAATCAACGCTGGATCAAGTTGCCGGGTTGCCTCAGTTGACCCAATGGATCGATCCGAACGTGGCCTCACCAACGCTGGAAGCACCGCTGGACAGCGAGCCGGAAACGCGCACTGCTGACGTCCAACCGCTGACTTTGATCCATGTCTTGGCTGGGCTCGCTGGCGGTTTCATCTTGAATTTCATGCCTTGCGTGTTGCCGGTGATCGGCCTGAAGGTCATGAGTTTTGTGAATCAAGCCGGCAACAACCATCGCCGCGTCGTCACGTTGAATTTATCCTTCGTCGGTGGAATCTTGATCGTCATGTTGTCACTCGCGCTAGTGACCGTGATCGCCAAGCTGGTCAGCGGCTACGCCTTTGGTTGGGGCCAGCAGTTCACCGTACTGGAGTTTAAAGTCTGCTTGGCTGTACTAGTGTTTGCCATGGCACTCAGCTTCTTGGGCGTGTGGGAGATCCCAATTCCTGGGTTCGCCACTGGCAGCAAGTCCGGTGAATTGATGGAGCGCGAAGGCCATTTCGGCGCGTTTTTGAAAGGCGTGCTAACGACCGTGCTGGCAACGCCCTGTTCGGGTCCACTCCTCGGTTCCTTGTTTAGTCTGAGCTTAATTCTCTCGCCAGCCAACGTGATCTTGCTGTACTTGATTGTCGGCTTGGGCATGTCGCTGCCATACATTGCGCTGTGCTTCTATCCAGGATTCATCGACCTGCTTCCCAAGCCCGGTCCCTGGATGGACACGCTCAAGCAGGCCTTGGCATTTCCACTCTTGTTGACGGCCGTGTTCTTTGTCGCCAGCATCAATGATGGTCACCGCATTGCGACACTAATACTGTTGATCATCGTTTGGTTCTCTTGTTGGCTCATTGGGCGTGTACCGGCGTACGCGGAACCCAGCAGTCGGAGGAAGGC
>JANQOL010000502.1 GCA_028289675.1 Pirellulaceae bacterium | reverse complement strand
AAGCTTTTGTCCGGCGGACTCATGTTCAGGATGCGGCCGGCTGTGTCACTGAAATCCTGCGCGCGGCCGACAGTCGAGACTACGAAGTCCCGGATCAATTGCGCGGGGAATTTGAAGCCAACGGCTTGCTGGATTCTTTCGAGGCAATTCGTGGTCTGTTCACGCACCACTACGCGGTTTGTTTCCGTCGAATTCTTCCAGACGATACGCTGATTTCCATGTCGCAAGGTGATACCGAGGATTGGTATTCGATCAGCTTTATCACCTACGTCGAGCCGCGCGATCAGTTTTTTGCGATGGCCGAGTTCCTCGCCATCAGTCTGTACAAGTTGTATGGCGCCCGCATCCATTGGGGAAAGTGGTTTCCGCTCGACAATGAGGTTGTTGAAAAGCAATACCCAGAGTTGTCGACGTTCCGAGATGTTTGCCGGAAACTCGATCCGTCTGGGGAGTTTCAGAACGAATTTACGCGCCAAGTCATGGGGTTTGATAAAGATCAGTCGTGATTGTCGGAACCTACCTAGCGAGTGTTGTGCTGTTCAGTTTGGCGTTTTTCTTTACAAGAATCTCACGGACCATAAGTCAAGTTTTGAGTATCTCTCGCGATTCATTTCTTACGATCACTGACAGCGGCTTGGATGACGATGCCAAAGAGAAAGCCGTTCAACGCGCCGCGATCGATATGCTAAGGCAGTTCGGTTGTCTGCTTTTCAAAGTGGCAGCGATCGGTCTGGCGACGTTAATGCCTCCGTTCGTTGCGGACGCCGCAAACTTGGCATCGTTCAAAGACATCAGCAGCTTTTCTTTACGGTGGGATGTCTTGCTAGTCACAACAATCGCGGCAATCGCGGTGAGCGTGATGTGGCGAGGTTTTACAAGTCGCATGCCCAATAGCAGCGGTTGATGCACATACCCAATCTGACGAGCGGTGGGCGCCGGCCCAATTAACTCGTTCCCAGGCTCTGCCTGGGAACGCACTGCCAGGAGGCTCTGCCTCCGTAAATTCGCAGCCCACCGTTGGTGTAGATGAGCGGCAGGAATGTGCTTGAAGAAGGCGGAGCCTTGCAGACAGCGCGTTCCCAGGCGGAGCCTGGGAACGAGGAACGACGATGAGGGCAGAGCCTGGGAACGAGGATGCCGCGGCTATGACAGCTCGCGCAGCGGTTCACCTTGCCCGTCAACAATGTGCAGCGGGCGACCGTTGTTGTCGAGATACGTTGCATCGAGCGGCACGCCCATATGCTGATAAATGGTTGCCGCTAAGTCCGACGGACGCACCGGCCGCGAATCAATTGCTCCGCCTGCCCTGTCGCTGGCTCCGATAACTTGGCCATGTCGCAACCCTCCACCAGCCAGACAGACCGACATCACGCCTTTCCAGTGATTCCGGCCACCCGTGAAGCCTCGTTGTGTACCCAATACAGGTGTGCGGCCAAAATCCCCCATTGCCAGAACGAGAACATCGTCCAGCAAGCCGCGCGCTTCTAAGTCTCCCACCAGCGTGGTGATGAGGTGATCGAAGGTTGGCAGCAACGGTTTCAGACCCGACTCAATGCCGCCGAAAACATGTTCGGTACCGTGACTGTCCCAGTCGCCGGCGTTGATCCCCATGCTGAGGTCGATCGTGACAAAGCTAGTTCCCGCTTCGACCAACCGCCGAGCCAAAAGTGCTTGCTGGCACCAGAGTTGCTCGCCGTAAAGTTGTCGTGTCGCCTCGGGCTCGCGAGATAGGTCGAACGCGTTGCTCACGCGCCCGCCCAGTACCATTTCGATGGCCCGTTGCTGGAATTCGCCTTGAGCCTTGACCGCGCCGGTGACGTCGGCCCGATTGGGAAAGCGGTTCAGGCTTTGCAAAAGACTATTGCGAAGCGTTAGACGATCGCGATCAATTCCAGGAGGCAGATCGAAGCGTCCCGAATTCGACAGTTCAGCCGCCTGTTCGGTTAAGCGACCGAAACCTTTGTACTCTGGCAGGCCGGCAGCCCGATGGCCGTTCATGGGATCATACTGCATGCCGAGAAACCCGCCCCGCGCCACATGAGCTGGGTCTCGATTGAAAGCCACATAGGGCGGCATTCCCGGTTGATTCGGTCCGTGCAGCTTGGCCACGATCGAACCGATGGCCGGATAAAGTTCCCCGCGCGGACTTCGGCGCGGTGAAGCATCGCGATTGCCCGTCTGAAAGACTTTGTTAGGCGAATGCTCGCTCGACCCGCAATCAACGGAACGGATCAGTGTGAACCGATCCATCATCGCCGCCTGCTTCGGAAGATGTTCGCAGATCCTGATCCCAGGCACGCTGGTGGCGATGGAAGAAAACGGTCCGCGGTTCTCGACAGGGCGCGCCGGTTTGGGATCCCAGGTATCAATTTGACTTGGGCCGCCAGCCATCCACAACAGGATCACGCTCTTCTGTTTCGGTCCGCGCTCGGCATTGGTGGAGGCGGCCAGTTGATTCGCCAAGCCCAACGCAGCCAACCCCGCGCCTCCAGCGGCTAGAAACGAACGGCGGTTGACCAGTTCGGCGCCTGCCCGGACACTACATTTGAGAGCGGTCGCTTTGGTTTTCTTGAATGGCATTTCTGAGCGGTCTCCATGAAGTGAATGATGATAACATTCCCAAGCGAGCGCGGCCAGATAAAAGCGATTTTTGGTAGGAGGGTGGCTGGGGCGCCGTTTTTGCTAGTTGCTGATTTCTTGCCAGTATCGAATCAGGGCAAGAATATGGAGTGGCAAGAATATGTTTTGGTTGCGGCCGCTGGGGGCTCACTTCGTTCGACCCCAGCCACCCTCAACCTCAACTTCGACCACAGCCACCCTCAACGTCACCCTCAGCCACCTACCATTATCTATCCAATGCAAGTTATGAAACTGCGTCTAGCTGAACCTGGAACGTTTCAAAGTGTCCTTATACATGTCCGGCAGTAGACTTCTATCACGGAGAATTTCTAGATGGCAAAGTTGAGTGTTTCCCGCACCGTTCTTGAAAAGGCTCGCAGTCGCAGCATCTTGACGGATGACGAGCGCATCCATATCGACGATTTGGTCGGTACAGGTGGCAAGGGGTCGGTTTCGGCCGATGTGGCCAGACTGCCACTCCCCTTCCTCAAGTCGCTGTTGGACGATGCGCGCCTGAGCCCCAACCAGCGCGCGGTGGTCGCGTTGCAGGTCCACGGTATGGTCGGCTCGGACGTCGACCGCGACGAAATCTACGAACTTTCTGTCAACAGCCCAGTCGAATTTGGGTCGTCCTTTGCACTGCTGGGACGTAAGGCGCCAAACTGTGAGTTCTTCTGGAACGGCCGCTGGTACCCGATCATCTTGTGCGTCGAGTTTCAGAAGGACGAAAACCAGCTCAGCAAGGTGGTGGTACTGCGGGCACACTTGAAGCTGTGCGAGTTGAGCTATCACATTTGGCACTACGTGTCGCGAGACCTGTTTCTGGACGACGAAGGGCACGCCCGCGAACGCACCGTGCTGGAAGTCTTGAACCACTTCAATTTTCGCAAGCTCGAAATGTCTTCGGCCGACTTCAACTTGAAGCTGGTC
>JANQOL010000501.1 GCA_028289675.1 Pirellulaceae bacterium | reverse complement strand
GTCAGACCTTTCTCGTCAATTTGCCGCGTACGACGTCAACCAACTGCCACATTTCGGTATTTCGCAGAGCCAATAGTCCCATGGCGTACACCAAAGCGCCGGCAGGCCCCGCTAGCCATGTTAATCCAAAGGGTACAACCCGGTCTAAGCCGCTTCCGTAGACCAAAGCACTACAACCACAGGCAGCACTGGCACTCAAGATGGCTTGCAACGCGTAGGGCAGGGCACCGGCGAAGATTCGAGGGCCGACGCGAGCCGCCAGTATGCAAGCCATCGTGAAAGCCGACAACAGGAAGTAGCCCGACACGCCGGCCGCGATTCCCCAAATACCAATGAACTTAAACATGACGACTTTGGCCGTCAGACCTATCACCAGCATGATCACACCAACGATCGTGGGGGTCTTCGTATCTCCCAGCACATAGAAACCACGCGCCAGTAGTTCTCCAGAACTCGCACCGGCAAACATCCCCATGAGCGCTACGACCAGCAGACCAACCACTCTAGAGTCTTCGCTGGTGAATTCACCTCGCTGCAACAGATCGCTAATGATGCGGACGGAAAACACACTGAAGCCCATCGCAATCGGCACGACCAACAAGACGAGCCGCCGAAATGCGAGCGCAAAATAGCTGGCCATGCCCTCCTTGCCCGACGCCGTCAGCTGCTGAGCGAGCTGTGGAAATGCGATCACCGACAGGCTACTCGTGCCCACTGCCAGCAGTGCCGCCATAATGCGTTGAGCGTAATTGACGTGCGCGATCGAGCCACTGTCCAATTCGGAAGCCAAGACCCGATCGACTAGCGGATCCAAGCGAATAAACGCGGCGCCCAACAACAGTGGCGCCAGTGCCAGGGCCAGCCTCCAGAGGCTAGCTTGATCAGCCTTCGGCTGGGTCCATTGAGTGGCCAGTGGAACGAGATGAATCAACACGCTGACGAGTCCGCCCAAGTTGATGGCCCACGCAAACACGGCGATGTCACGATGACCTTGCTGCATGGCCAAGACCAGGCCGAGAGCCGTGCCCAGCACGCCGCCCAGCGCGGGCAGCACAAATTGATGGCGGCTGTGAAACACCGACTGAGCCCAGCTGATCAGACTGAGCAGTACGACTTGAACACTCAAGATCTTCAGCAAGCGGACCGTTTGGGCACGGTCGTCGGGAGCCATGTCATCGTACAACCATCCGCATACTGGTTCCGCGGCCAGCAGCAAACTGATGCTGATCGCGCCGCTGATCACAACGGTGATGATGCCCACATAAAACGCTAACTGCCAGCCCGCTCGTTGCTGGCCATCGTCCTCGAACTTGGCAACCAACTCGGGAACCAGTACGTAGGCGAGTGAACCACTGATGATGGCGGCCAGCACCGAGGGCAAGACCAGGGCGGCCGCCAACGCGTCCGAAGCTTGTGAAGCGCCGTAGTAGGCAGCCAACACGCTGAAGAACAAGAATTGGTTGATGATCTGTACCAGCGAGGCGGCAGACACCGAGAACACATTGAAGGCCGTCCGCGTGGGAGCACTCATGGTTGTTGGCGCCCCACAGAAGCCCTCGTGCCGTCACCGACTTGCTCGCGAAACAAACTCTCCATCCGGCGCAGCCAGGCAGGCAAGTCATGGTATTCGCGAACGTATTCGTCCGCGGCCGTCAGCCGCTGGTTCCACGCCGCTGTGTGTTGGAAGCGCTCTTCGATTCTTTGCGCCATCAATTCGCTGCTGCGCGAGTCCAGCGTGAGTCCACGCTGCCCACGCCCCAAGAGTTGCTCGAGCGAAGGGCTGCAATTCGTCGCCAAGACAGCCGTCCCCAGCACCATTGCTTCGAGGGCCACATTGGGGAGACCTTCGTACAAGCTGGGAATCAGCAACACGTCCGCGGCGGCCAGCCAGGGAAATGGATTGTCCAAGTGTCCATGAAATGCGACCTGCCGATCCAGTCCCAACTGCTCACTGAGCGCGAACAGCTGTGACCGATCGGGACCATCCCCGATCAAGTCCAGCCGCCAGTTGGATTGCGGTGTCTGTCGCACGGCATGGGCAAAGGCTTCGATGGCCAGACGCTGGCCTTTTTCAGCGGACAATCGGCCGACCACAGCGACTCGTCTTGTCTGCTGAGTGATGCTGGACTCGCTGGCCAAAGTGTCAGTACGCTGTGCGGCCGCCAGCACGCCCTCGCGATCCACGGGACTGGGCAACACCTGGATCTTCGACTTAGGGATCCCATAGAACTGCGCAGCGTCCTCAGCAACCGCCTCACTGACAGCTAAGGTCGTGGATTGCGGATCGCTGTACGCTTGGGCCAGTTGTCGTCGTTTGAACCAGGCGAATCGTTCGTTGGCTTGCCCAAAATCGCGACTCGGCGGACTCACAATGACAGACACACGCGGACAGCCAGCGCGTTGGCAGGCCGGACCGGTAACCAACGTCATGTGAAAAGTGCGGTCATACACTACGTCAATGTCGTGAGCCAAAATGCACTCGCGCAAATGCTCCACTTGCCGGCGATGAATGCTGCCTGGCAGCCCTCGTTTCGGTTGACGATCGTCCCAGAATGCGTGGATGGGAATTCGATCCCGAACCTGAGTCAAGTAGCTGCCACGCCGGTAGTGCAAGTAGATTTGCGCCGCGAACTCGGTCGTGTCCAGCTGAGTCGCCAGCTGCCAAAGTTGACGTTCACTGCCTCCGCCATCCAGCGATCCGCTGCAGCAGAGTACCCGAATGGTCAATGCTAGAACTCCGTTTCCAACTTGTTGCGAATCCGTTCGATTTGTTCACTAGCCCAAGCCTTGTCACCATAGAGCAACAAGAGATCTTGATAGTAGTCTTTCAGCCGTTCATCGGCCAAGGCGTTTTCGGCTGACGACACCAGTGCACGCAACTGTTCGACGGCAACTGGTGTATTACGCTCTTGAGCACGCCCCATCGACTTCGCAAACTCCGCCAACTCGACGAGACGCTGCTCTCCTCGCGGTAGATCTTCCAACGGTCCGAATACTTTGAGAAACGCCGTTAGCTTTTGCTCCGCCAAATCGAAGTCTTCGGCACGAGCCTTCATGCAATCCAGAAAACCTTGTTCGATAACGGTGAGCTCGCGGCGGCCTCCTGAGCGCGATGCCCGCCGTTCCAGAACACGCGTCGATCGCGTCAATTCGATTTCATCGGCGTAGGACTGAACTTCGGCGCTCCGTTCGTCGTCTGGAAACCGACCCAGGAATTCATCAATGCTGCCTTTCGCGGACAGCAACTGGCTATCGTCACCGGATTCCACAGCCGTCAGGATCTGGGTGTACACTTTGTCGGCCGACTGGGGTTGCAGCATCCACCATCCCAGGCCAACGGAGCCCAAGAGCAGCGCCACCATACCAGCGATGGACGCGACCTGAATCCAATCCCATCCATCAGACGACTCGTCCGTTTCCGCGCTAAATGAAAACGGCCGCGCTTCATCGTCACTGATCGGTGTGTAGTGCGATGGACCGCCGCTGGACAACGGAGCGTCTGTGGACTCTACCTCGTCCTCCAAACCGGCATGGGAGAAATCGCCCGCGTTCGAGGGTTTGGCGGCCGAGGGCATCGAGACACCATCCGCGGATGATCCCGCCGCACTAGGTATTTCCAAATCCTCCGGCGCCAACATGGTCTGCTGCTCGTGAGTCCCCAAGCCTAGCGATTCTACTGGCGCATCGTCCGCACCGGCCTGTGCTGAATCTGGCTCGCCAACGGCCTCCTCGCCCGTCAGCTTCAACTCATCGTCCTCGACGTCCGACAGGTCCAGCGAAGTCAGCTGCGTACCGATCTTTTCGGGCGACTGCTCCGACTCCGCTTCAGGCAATTGAGCTCCCAGCTTGCGGACCTTCTTCATACCTTGCTGGAGTGACTTGAGGCGATTGCCTACCACCAGCGCGGTGGGCGGGCGCTTTTGAGGATCCTTTTCCAGCAGCTGATGGACTAGCTCGCACAAAGCCGCTGGAGCTTCCGGCAACCGTTCTTGCAAACTAGGAACCGGATTGTAACGCACCGAATACAGCACTTCCGGAACGCTCTTGCCCCCGAACGGCGCTTTGCCAACCAGCAACGCGTAGATCACGCCGCCCAAGCTGTATAAATCGCTGCGTATCGTGACCCCCTTGCCTTCGGCCTGCTCGGGCGGCATGTAGTCGGCCGTTCCGATCACCGAACCCGCAGCCGTCATGTCGGTCGAACCGAACAATTTGGCGATACCAAAATCCGTCAATTTGACTTGGCTGTCTGCGTCGAGCATCAAGTTGGCGGGTTTCAAATCGCGGTGAATGATGCCCAGATCGTGAGCATGCTTGAGCGCCGACGAAGTCTGAATCGCGACCTCAACGACATCTTCCCAAGGCAGTTTCGCGTGCTGGCGTAGATGTTCGTGTAGAGAATGCCCCTCCACGTACTCCATGGAATAAAACAGCAGCCCTTGCTCCTCGCCATAGCCTACCAGCGACACGATGTTGGGATGCTTCAGCCGCTTAAGCGTCTCGACCTCGGACGCAAATCGCCGGCGAAATCGGGACTGATTGGCCACACCCGTCGCGATGACTTTGACGGCTACGACTTCACCACTGCGAGCGTGAACCCCTTTGTACACGGTGCCCATGCCCCCGCGTCCGAGAGTGCGCTCCACGCGATAGGGGCCAAGATATTCAAATTCCGGTTGACTCATTTTGATTGATTCGCCATTTGGGAATCGCCGGGGCTGGGACTGAGATACGCTGTTTGCACTGTGAGGTTGTTGGTACCGTGCGGTTCCAGATCACGACCGGACGCGCCGCAAATCGGCGGAGCGCTGCACATCGGCGGAACACGGTGGTGATTGCTCCAAAGTAACCGAAACGCGCGGCGACCGCGGTAAATTATGGAACGGGGATGCCGGTTCCGTGGACAAGATGAGGGCTTTTACCATACGCTGGAAGGCCATAGAACAGTTCGCGCTTCAGTGTAGCCCGATTGCAACGATCAAGGCAACCAAGCCGCTGGCGAGGCCAGCACAGTGTCCGCATCCCAATCCACTGGTTCGTCTCGCTTGCGTTGCCGCGTCCTGCTGGCACTGGCACACTTCGCGCGTGTTCCGGCTCAACCCCGTCAACGTAGACGACGTCATTTTCCTACCAGCCACCTAGCCCAACAATGCTCTTGTACTTGCACGACTGCTTTGAACAGCACGACACGGGCAGCCATCCTGAATGCCCGGCTCGAATTCGCAACGTCAACCAGCAGTTGCGGGCGGCAGGGTGGACCGAAAGATGCGAGTGTCCTGACTGGCTGCCAGCTGGATTGGACGACATTGAATCGGTCCACGATGCGACCTACGTGAACCAATTGGAGCGCTGGTGCCAGGAGGCAGCGGGCCGCATCGAAGCCGATACCGTGGTCAGCCCAGGTTCTTGGCAGGCCACGTTGATGGCTTGCGGAGCTGCCGTCGACGCCGTCCGACAAATCTCGGCAGGAACGCATAACAAGGCTTTTTGCGCGGTTCGTCCGCCGGGACACCATGCTCGCCCCCAGCATGCAATGGGTTTCTGCCTGTTCAACACCGTGGCCGTGGCGGCGCAGGCCGCCCTGACGCAAGGCCTGGATCGAGTGCTGATCTTGGATTGGGACATCCATCACGGCAACGGAACTCAAGACACCTTCTACGACCACGGCCAAGTCGGGTTCTTTTCGATTCATCGCAGCCCGTTTTACCCTGGCACTGGTGCAGCGGACGAAACGGGAACGGGTCGCGGTCTGGGCTGGATTTCCAACGCGCCGATTTCCGCGGATACGAACCCACGAACGTTCAGGGACGCCTTCACTCGCGGCGCCGAGGATCTCGCCACCAAAGTGCAACCTCAGCTGATCTTGCTCAGCGCTGGGTTTGACGCGCACCAAGCCGACCCAGTCGGGTCGCTAAGCTTGCAGGAAGAAGACTTCGGTCAGTTAACTCAAATCGTTTGCCAACTGGCGGATCAATACTGTGACGGAAAGATCGTCAGTTTGCTGGAAGGCGGCTACCACTTGGATCACCTGCCTCAATCTGTGCTGGCGCACGTCAACGAATTGGCCGACTGAACCGAGCCGTTGACCACACGAACAAGTATTTACCGACCCGAAGCGCGAGAGCGCGAGCGAGCGAACAAAACAGCTACTTCGAAACACACTCGCCCACGCGTCGGGTTAGTCGATGGCAAAAGCACTTTGACTCGCACGAGCAGAGCCGGTGGTCTACGCAAAGCAGTTGTTGCTCAAGCACATCGTCTTGACGATCGCGGACCGCTAAGCTCCATTCATCTCGGCCATCAGCATTTTCATATCGTCCCACACCAGTCGTTTGGCACTCTCATTGCGCAGCAGGTAAGACGGATGATAGGTGACCACCACCTTGGCACCCCGATAGGAATGCAACCGGCCTCGCAACCGACCGATTGACTGGTTGGATTGGAGGATCGAGCGTACCGATACCGCGCCTAGACAGACGATGTATTCTGGCTGCAGGATCTCCAGTTGCTGCTCGACAAAGTGTCGGCAAGCTTCAATTTCCTCCGGCACCGGTGTACGGTTTTGTGGTGGCCGGCATTTGAGAGCGTTTAAGATGTACACGTCATCGCGACTTAACTGCATCGCGGCGATGATCTTCGTCAGCAGTTGCCCCGCGCGGCCCACAAAGGGAACGCCCTGGCGATCCTCGTCGGCACCCGGAGCTTCCCCCATAAAGCACAACCGCGGTTTCAAATTGCCAGTACCAAAGACGGTCTGCTGGCGATATGACACGATGTCAGTGCAGTTGCGGCACGCCTGCACCTCGGCATTCAGCGGTCCCAAACGATCTTGACGCTCGGCTTCCGACAGCACTGGAAGTGACCAGGAATCGGACATCAGCGACGTGGACGCAGGCTGTCGCGCGGGGGGCACCTCGGTCGCCGTCGCCGGCGGTCGAGTCGATGGCCCGCCGGCAGTCGCAACGGGCGCTTCCGAGCTAGCGGCCGCTGATCCACCCGCTTCGGCGTGCACTAGTTTGTTGACAGAATCCGACAGTTCACTCGGCAACTCGTCCGCAGTGCACTGAGGCACCCACGACAATCCACTGCGCTGGAAATTCTCCAACGTTTGGACCAACGAAGCTTTCAATCGTCCAGCGTCCATCCGTTCCTCAACGCATGCTGCCAAGCCGGTCTCTCCAATAAAAGCCGGTTGACTGTTCCGGCAGCTTGGAGAACGTATGCTTGTCTAAGAGGCCAGCCACATCATAGCGGCCCCGCGCCAGCCCGGTAGCGGGCACGTTGGCAAAGACCAGTCTGCTCCTCTCGCACGAATTGGTGATCCATGCCCGGACCTCGTGTCTCGCGGTTTTGCCGGTGGACGAGTACACTGGGGCAGAGGTAGAACGGCCGTGTGCCGACCCGAATAGCGATTCTTCGACACAACTGCTATTCGCTGACTTTGAAGAACTCATCCGCGAACCGTTCACTTTCATGGCCATTCCCCGAGTCGTCATCGTTGGCCGCCCCAACGTAGGAAAAAGCAGCGTTTTCAATTGGCTGGACGGTCGCCGCTTGGCCATCGTCGACGATACGGCCGGAGTCACCCGGGATCGATTGGTAACGCTGATCGAACACGACGATCGCTATTTTGAACTGGTCGACACCGGCGGCATGGGCATCGAAGATGTCGACAACTTGACCAAGGAAGTCGAGCAACAAATCAGCGCCGGCATTGACGAAGCCGATGTCTTGCTGTTTGTCGTGGACACCAAGGCCGGACTGGCCCCACTGGACGAGTTGGTGGCCGAGCGGCTTCGTAAAGTGGAAAAGCCCATTCTGTTGTTGGCCAACAAGACCGACCATGCCGGGCTGGACAACGCGGCACTCGAATTTCATCGTCTAGGGCGCGGTTGGTTGATCCCCATTAGCGTCCATCAAAACCGCAATCGGCAATTGTTGTTTGAGGAGATCTTGGACCGGCTACCGGCGACAACCCCGGCGGACGACCAACCAGCCGAATCCCGCATGAAGCTGACGATCGTTGGTCGTCGCAACGTGGGCAAGAGCACCTTTGTCAACACGCTGGCCAAGGCCCAGCGGATGATTGTCAGTGAAGTACCGGGGACCACGCGTGATAGCGTCGACGTGCACTTCAACTTGGACGGTCACCAATTCACGGCCATCGATACGCCCGGCCTGCGCCGCAACAAAAGCATCCGAACCGACATCGACTTCTACGGCCTGCATCGCGCGCAGCGGAGTATTCGCCGCGCGGACGTGGCGCTGCTGTTCTTCGATTGCACCGAGTCGGTTAGCAAAGTCGACAAGCAACTGGCTCATTACATCGAGCAACAGTTCAAGCCCTGTATTTTCGTCGTCAACAAATGGGACAAAGTAGCCGGCAGCATTCCCACCGAACGCTGGGTGCGTTATCTGCGAGAACATTTTCCGACCATGGCCTACTGCCCCATCGCTTTTGTAACCGGCGAGACCGGTAAGAACGTGAAAGCTCTACTCAATCACGCTCAAATGCTGTTCAAGCAATCTCAAACGCGTGTGCCGACGCCCACAGTGAACAAACTGATCAAGGCCGCCATGCAACGTCAACAGCCGCCCATCCACTTGAATCGTCGGCCCAAGATCTACTTTGCGTCCCAGATCGCCACCACGCCGCCGACCATGATCTTGATGTGCAACATGCCACAAGGCTTCCCGCCTAGTTATCGCCGTTACCTGATCAATGTGTTTCGGGACAACTTGCCGTTTGGCGAGGTGCCCATCAAGTTGTATCTGCAAAAACGTGACAGCCATGGTGGCGGTGGTCCGGACGATCTACCGCCCGAAGCCGACGTGGACGAAACCTCTGAGTCCTTGGGGTAGGCTGGTATCAAGTTTGCCCTGACAGACGGCGGAGCCCACGTCGATCCGCAAACCGTATCTTCTTAACTGGTTTCTCGAACCTACATGGAGTTCTCGCATGGCAGCTCAGCGCATTCTGTTCCTCGTCGGCGATTTCGTAGAAGACTACGAAGTGATGGTGCCGTATCAGATGTTGACGATGGTCGGACATCATTGCGATACCGTCTGCCCGGACAAGGCTGCGGGCGACACTGTGGCCACGGCGATCCATGACTTCGAGGGCCATCAGACATATACGGAGAAGCCCGGCCACAATTTTGTGCTGAACACCAGTTTCGCAGATGTGGATCCGGCCCAGTACGACGCGCTCGTACTTCCCGGCGGGCGGGCACCGGAATACTTGCGGCTGGACGAACGCGTACTGCAACTGGTCCGGCACTTTGCCGAAGCCAACAAGCCCATCGCGGCCATCTGTCACGGACCACAGATTCTGGCGGCCGCCGACGTGTTGGCCGGCAAGAGTTGCAGTTGCTATCCAGCGGTTGGACCCGAAGTTCGCTGCAGTCGAGGAACTTACGTGGAAGCTTCCCAAACCTTCGACAACGCGCACACCGACGGCAACTTGGTCACGGCCCCGGCCTGGCCCGCCCACCCAGCTTGGATGCGTCAGTTCCTGGAACTACTCGGCAGTCAAATCCAGCCCTAGACCGACTATTTATCGGCCGTCTCTCATCAGCCGACTCGTACTAGAGAGCATCCAGCTTAGATGTAGCTGCGTTCTCGTCAGTGGAGTAGCACGCTCGCACCACTTCTAGCTAAAAGCCAACAAATACCAACCCGAAGCGTCAGCGCGAAAATGGGTTACGTCGAAACACACTCGCCGGCGCTCTGGCGCATCGGGTTAGTAACCACTTGCAAGCGTCCGCACGCTTATTCCTTCCGGGCGCGAAACGCGGCATATTCCTCGACGGTCAAAACGCCGTCGCCATTGGCATCAGCGCCGACCGGTTTGATCAACATGTTTTCCCACTCCTTGGCGGTCAGTTGCCCATCTCGGTTTTGGTCGTATTTCTGAATTTGACGCTTGGCCCATTCCATTTGCGTTCCTCCAATCGCCGGCTTGCTGCTGGCGGTTGACCGTGTGGCTGTAGAAGTACTGCCACTACTGCTGTTGCCAACCCGAGAACCGCGGTCCAGAGCGGTCGCGCACTCGGAGGGCAAGATAATGCCGTCTCTGTTCAAGTCCCACTTTTGGAACTCGGCCAGCGTTTCTTGATTCCACGAGCTACTGAACTCGTTCATCATCACCTGACCATCCCCGTTCGCGTCGCTGCGAGCGAAAAAGTCCGGTAGACCGGAGATTTTATCATCGCTGCCAGAGGACAACCGATAACTCTTGGCCTCGCCGAAGCGTGATACTTCCGATTCTTTTTTGTCTCGCGAGTCTGAACGCCGCCAGTCGTCACCACCGCGGCCCCAACCCGAATCGCCACCTCGGCCCCAACTTCCACGATCCCTCTCGCCGGTGCTCCCTGAAGCAGAGCGCCGCTCCTGCTCTGCCAGACGGCGGTTGGCGTAGCGCACCGCCAACTCAGATGCACTCAGTTGACCATCGCGATTGCGATCGTATTGCATTGGGTCGTCCGACCAGCGGCCCGACCCCAGTTCTTCGCGTGAGAGCTGGCCGTTGCGGTCACGGTCGTAGCGACGCATGCGCTCCTCGGCTTCTTTCTTGTCCCGGTCCTCGACCCGCACGGCGTAGATAGCGCTGGCCGCGCCAAATCCCTCGGGCGGCGTCATCTCGACATCGGAACTGAAATCCGGCACCAGCAACTCTAGCTCGGGCGCTGAACTGGAGCTGCCTCCACGACTTCTGGGATCCGAATCACCTCCGCTGGGCCCGCCACCACGCATGGCATTGATTTCGGCGCCAAGCTTGTCGATGGGGATCGGCTTGCTGAGGTCGATGTTTGGATTGCGCGAGGCCATCCGCTGCAAGAAGAACTGGGCGGGCCCCTGAGCTTCCGAAGGATCGATCATGTTGTTGCCGTTGGTGTCGAAGCGACGGATCATTGCCGTTGGATCAAAGCCGCCACTTTCCCCTCTTCCGGGTGGACCCCCGCGTCCTGGAAAACCACCGGGAGGCCCGCCGCCAAAGCCGCCAAACCCACCGCGACCGCCTGGGCCGCCTCGATCTCCGGAGCCACCTCGATCTCCAAAACCGCCCCGATCACCGAATCCGCCACGATCTCCGCGGCCTGGTTGAGCCCAACTGGGCGAGGCTAAAAGCCCAATCAAAGCCAGTGTCAGCCCACTCGCTAGCTTGCCAGCAAAATTGCTCATTGCGGATCCTGTTGTCATCGAGATGAACAGTTGAGTTAACGATTTCCTTGGCCAACCAGCCCGGGACGATAGCTGGACAGCGGGACTTTCGAGTCATTTACCAGCCCGAAGCACGTGTGTTTCGACGTAACTGGTTCACTCGCTGGCG
>JANQOL010000465.1 GCA_028289675.1 Pirellulaceae bacterium | reverse complement strand
TAGCTGACTGAATATCGCCTGGGATGAGCGATGCTTTCAAATTTAGCTGGCCGGCGATTTGGTGTGCTTGTTTCAAGCTCAGGTGCCGCTTGCCGTCCTGGGCCGATTCAAACTCGTCTGTGCCCACGTAACGCAGCTTTTCGGTGCTAGCCGGGACACGGGCCAATTGAGCGATACGTCGCATCCGTTGACCATCGCCAACGCCGACTTCCAAGACGGAAGACACGGGGCGATCGATCAGCAGCTGGAACAGTGCTCGATCAGAGACGGGCTTTGCAAATTTCGCCCAATAGAGTCGTTGTAACCAACTCGGCCGGCTCATGGCGCGTGTTATCCTTGGCATCCCTACCTGTGTGCCCGAGAGAACATCCATTTTCCCTCTACCCGGCAATCCGATTGCGCATCCTTGCAGAATCGGATTCTGCACCAGCCTCAGCTGGACATCTGCTCACTTCCTTGCGAGCCGGTGATCGTCGCGGTCATCGCGATGTGGGTTGCAAGCCTGGGGCGAATCCTTCGCGTGAAAGCCATCCTTACTTTCCGCAGGTTGCAACCGTCACCGTTGTCCTTTTTCGGCAAGCCGGACGCGGGAAGTCGATTTCTCTTTGGCGTTTCGCTGCAGTTTTCCGAGCTGGCACAACCGTCGCGACCATCACAGAGTGACCGAGCCTGATGGTCAGATGCAAGGCTAGCAATGATGACGGCATTCTCCAGGGCCTCCATGACGTAGTCTTCGCTTTAGGGCGAGCACGGCGCATGGCTTGGCACATTCTCGTGTTGGTTGCCAAACGCCTGAAACCGTCCACGACCAAAAAGCAAACCACTCTCGGCGCTGCAGTCAAAGCTCGATGGCCGCGCTCGCAGCCACCCGGTTCGACCTCCGCCAGGCGGTCGGTCGCGGGAATGGTAGCCGTGTCCAGGGAACCTGTGGAATGAATGTCTCCCGCGGAAACCAACGCTCGTCCCGTCGATTCGAAGCCGAGCGTTCCATGCCGCCGCTGTTCGAAGCCTGCGAGCGCAGACTGGTGTTGTCAGCCCAGTTGCTATTCGATGTTCTCGGCGACCAGGCGCTGGAGATGCATGGCAACATGTTGCCAGGCCAGTCGATTCCACTGGAGCAGCATCTCAACGAAGCCCACGAGGCCACCGGCCTGGATCAGGTCCGAGAGCAGTATGGATTGACTGGAGCCGGGCAAACAGTCGCGGTGATCGATAGTGGAATTGCCTGGGATCACGTGGCACTTGGCCAGGGATATGGTCCAGGATATCGAGTCGTAGGCGGCTGGGACTTCACCGAAGAAAATGACAATCAACCCTATGACGACGGACCGACAGGATTCCATGGAACGCATGTCAGCGGCATCATTGGCAGCGATGCAGCCGGCCAGCAGGGCGTGGCACCCGACGTGGATTTGGTCGCACTGCGCGTGTTCAACGATGCCGGCCAAGGGCAATTGGCTTGGGTCGAGCGGGCGCTCCAGTGGGTTCACGACCACCAGCACAGTTTTGAGAATCCGATCACGACAGTGAACTTGTCCATTGGCACGACGTGGAATGGCGAGGCGCCTCCGTCATGGGCGACCTTGGAAGATGAATTGCAAGCGTTGTACGAAGACGGGGTCTCCGTGGTAGCCTCGGCGGGCAACTCGTTCCAGGACTACCAAAGCACTGGCCTGAGCTATCCTGCGGCCAGCCAGTTTGTCTTGCCGGTCGCTAGCGTGGACGACGATGGCCAGCTCAGCGACTTTAGCCAGCGCAGCCAGCGAGCGTTGGCCGCGCCTGGCAGCAACATCATCAGTACAGTCCCCGATCACGTGTTCGGTCGAGATGGCAACGTCAACGACTTTGGTGCCGCCAGTGGCACCAGCATGGCCGCTCCGTACGTGTCCGGTGCCGCAGTGCTGGTGCGTCAA
>JANQOL010000455.1 GCA_028289675.1 Pirellulaceae bacterium | reverse complement strand
AAACGATCTGGCTGATTGGGAAGGCGATCAACACAACAAACTGAAGGCCGGCGGCGATGTGCTGGGCGGCCGTCCGACGCTGCTCTGGGCGTTGGCCTTGGCCAATCTCTCCGGTTCGGAACAAGAGAAGTTGCTGAATTTGGTTGACCGCGATCAGCCGCTGAATGACGAAACCAGGATTCGCGAAGTTGAAGCCTTGTATCGCAGCGCTAGGGTCTTCGAGCAGGCCCATCGTTTGGTCGACAAACACGAGCAACGCGCCGTCGAGGCGGCCGCCGAGATCGAATCCGAACCCTTGCAGCGGCTACTGATGTATCTCGTCGATACCGTACTCGCTCGCTCGGAACCAGTGGCTCCAACGCTGGTTCCGGTCGGCCCCAACAGTGTGTTGCCATTGACCACGCAATAGGGCCGACCACTTCGTTGGACAGCAGTTGCCACAATCGCCGGACGGAGGTCTGATTTGACTGGGATGACACCACCCACCGCCGAGTTGGAGGAGCTGGTTTCACTTTTTTTCGAGCAACCGGATCGGCTCGGTATCTTTAGTCACCGCTCTTCCGATCAATGTCCCGCAGAATACCGATCGATGCTGGCTCACGAGTCGCATATGACGGTCACGGTCGAAGACCGCCATGGTGGTCCGGTAGACGTTGAGATCCTGGACAGCTACCACACTGAAACGCATTACGTTCGGCAAATCATTTTGCGGCGTCAGCGGGATCAAAGACCGGTTCAATACGGCATCGTGCGACTCGCCCTGGCCGCGTTGCAACCCGCCGTGCGAGACGAAATCATGGCTCAGCAGACTCCGCTGGGTCGGGTTCTGATCGAACACAATGTGCTGCGCAAAGTTCAACTGAATGCGGTGTGGCACGTCGCCTGCGGCCCGCGATTAGCCGGGCATTTTGATGTCGCTAGCCAGCACGTCACCTACGGACGGACCGCTTTGATTTATTGCGACGGCGAACCGGCGGTGGAGCTGTTAGAAATTCTCGCTCCCGAAGACACGTTCTCGGATGCCAGCAGCGATTCGTAAGAGTAGCGTTGCGTACGTGTGCAGGTTGGAGTACAAGCTTCAGCCGCTTACGGCGGGGCGCGATACTCGGACAGCGGAAGCCTGGATTCCAGCGGATCAATGGAGAGCCAAGTTTGGCGGCGGCTGGCTCTAATGAGCCACGAGCGTTACTTGCGTTGGTGAATACTGCAACGAGTATTGCTTGCCATCGGAGGCGGTCAGCGAGTCGTCCCATTCGCCCGAGACTTGCTGGGCCGACAAGATGACAGCGGTCTCGCCAGGTTGAAGCTCAGTAGTGTTGGTGTTCGCCAGGTCCAGGCGACCGGCCAGATAGACTTGGCCGCTGACCACCAAAGCTGGTTCAGCCGCAGTGACGGACACGGACAAAGTCGATCCGGGCCGTTGGTGATAGTCGCCAGCCACACGGACAACGGGGCTTGGAGCACCTGCCACATCGAGATTGCCCGCGTTGAACACGCTGGCCCGGATCTCTCCATGGCCGCTGACCTGACCGAGTGGCAGAATATCGACCCAGCGCTCCGAATCCAGCTGGCCGCCGCGCAGATGAATCCGCCCGTGAGCGCCGATCCGGATCTCATTTCGTCCAGTTACCCGGACCTGTGATTCGACCGTCAGCGTCTGCGTTTGTTCTTCACCAGTACCGCTGACCTCGAGAGCCAAGCATTCCAAGTTTGCATCGGCGCGAGCTGGTTTGGCGGATTCACCGGGTGGTGTTATCCGAGCAATCCAAGCTAAATGCGGCGCCCCTCGATCGGACTGATACGTGATTCCAGCATTGCTGTATTCATAGTCGGACCAGTTGTCCGGGTCAGCAACGGAAACGCCGGTTGCACCTGTCCAATGATGATAGGTGTTCGCAAAGCCGCGCGGTTCGGTAACGCGTTCCGCCAGCAGTTTGCCCGTCAACTCGTCGACTAGATCAGGCTGGTTGGCAGCCAAGTCCTGCGTTTCGGATGGATCGTTTTTCAGATCGTACAGTTCAAACCGAACGGACTGCCTGGGTTTTCGCTGGTAGCGAATCAGTTTGGTGTCGCCTTGGATAATCGACTGACCGTCGCTCGCTTCGTGAATGAGATACGCTCGCGTTCGCTGCAGGCCGCTGCCGCGCAGTGTTGGAGCGAGCGACACTCCGTCGATTCCTAGCGGAGGCTTAGTGCCGGCCAGTTCGCAAAACGTGGGCAGTAAGTCGGTGACATCCACGGGCAACGATGTGTTGGTGCCGGCCCGCAACTTCGACTGCTCATGAATTGCCGCTGGCCAACGCATCACCAAAGGAACTCGAATCCCCCCTTCAAAGATACTGCCCTTGGTACCGCGCAAGCCGCCGTTGGCATTCAGCTCGACATTGTTCTTGCCTGACGGGCCGCCGTTGTCGGATTGGAATACGACCAGGGTGTCGTCCACGACGGAATCCGAAGTGTCGCCGTCTTGATTGGGGTCTTCGAGAGCAGCCAGGATGTTGCCAAAGTGCGCATCGATGCGCGAGACCATCGCGGACCATTGACGAGTTTGGTCGCTGAGTGATGCGAAACTAGGATCATCGCGATACAGGCGATCCCATTCGGGCAAACTGGTTATCTCGCCGAACGGAGCGTGCGGTATTTGCACTGCCAACAGCCCGAAGAAAGGTTGACCAGTACGCTGATAGTGCGTCGCTTGTCGCCTGACAAAGTCCAGGGCCGCCATGGCGTAGGCGTCATCACAATAGGCGTTGCTTGGGTAGTCGCTATGATTCTGCAGAGCGGGCTCGTTGGGATAGCTGGCGTGCCCTTGATAGGCGCTCATCGAATTGGGGACCAGCTGCAAACCGCCCACGACTCCTGATGGCGCCGGGGCTTGCCATAACGTGGGCTGGAAAAAAGTGTGCGCTCGCACGTGATGCAATTCGGCCAACACGTGACGGTAGCCGTGGGAGGTGGGCAAAGTCTGGACATTGACGATTTCCGGACGCTTGAGATCCTTGGATCCGCCGTATCCCCATTTGCCCCAGTATCCGGTAACGTAGCCGGCCTCCGACAGCATGTCACCCATCAATCGATCTGCCGAGCGCATGGCCTTCTTGGCGTTGTTGGGATCGTTGCGATCAGCGAACGTATGTCCTTGGTGGAAACCCGACTGCTGCGAAGACCTGGCGGGAGAACAGACGTGGCAACCGTATCCGCGCGTGAAATTGACTCCTCTCCGCGCAAGTTCGTCAATGTTTGGAGTCCGCACAAACGCTTTTCCGACCGCTCGCCGCTCTGCTTGACCATTGGGACCAATGGATCCCCAGCCCATATCATCCACATAGAAATACAGGATGTTGGGGCGAGCAAGTGGATTGGCTGGCGGGTCGGCAGCACTTCCGACGTCGGCCAACACACCGACGCCAGCGGAGCACATCGCGATCCAGGTCAGAACACTACGC
>JANQOL010000451.1 GCA_028289675.1 Pirellulaceae bacterium | reverse complement strand
CCACTTCGACGCCGTGTTGATCGACGTTGGTTACCAAGCTGGACGTCCAGACTTGCACGCCAAGAGTTTCCAAGTCACGCGTGGCGCGGCCCGAAAGCTCTGGCGAAAACATGGGCAAGATCCGCGGGCCGCCTTCGATCAGAATGACGCGGGCTAGCGCTGGTTCGATCCGGCGAAAGTCACGCGCCAGAGTAAAACGACTCATTTCACCAATGGCACCGGCCAACTCGACTCCGGTAGGACCGCCGCCGACAACGACAAACGTCAACAAACGTCGCTGGTCTTCCGGACTGTCCGATCTCTCCGCGGACTCGAAGGCAGTTAGGACGCGGCGACGAATTTCTGTTGCCTGCTCAACGGTCTTTAGCCCAGGTGCGTTGGCCTCCCAGCGGTCGTTGCCAAAGTAGCTGTGTTTGGCACCGCAAGCAAGAATCAGGTAGTCAAAAGGCAGCTCGCCAAAGTCAACTTGGACTTGCTGGTTCACAAAGTCGACTGACCGAACCTCGCCTTGCAAAACCCGCGTGTTTTGCTGGTTCGATAAAATGCTGCGAATGGGCGCCGCGATATCCGCGGGACTTAGCCCCGCCATGGCCACTTGATAGAGCAGTGGTTGAAACAGGTGGTGATTTCGTCGATCGATCAGAGTTATCTGAACGTTCTTGGCTCGACGAAATCCCTTGGCTGCATTTAGGCCTGCAAAGCCGCCACCAACAATAACGATGCGAGTGATGTCGTCCATGCCCAGATTTTAGCAAAGGACTTTGTGGTGGCGACCCGTCATGGGCTCCTGTGTCACGCAGACCTGCTGAGCCGTGTTCAAAAGTGCTCCCGTCCACGATACGCCAAGCAATAAGTCCCTGCGACGCTGCGGAACCTGGGTGGTCGGCCGCGTGGGCAATCGACGGGCTAAGCCAGATTCTCGACTGAGAAGCCGCCTTAAGAAATGTTCAAGTCACGGCTGCTGTGCGTTCGGCTGCTGATTGTTATGGTACAAAGCTGTCAGCTTTTCGCAGCCAACCAAACCTCAACGACATCACGAGAGGAATTGTCATGCACCGAAGAATCTTGCTCGCCGCGGCCCTGGCATTTGCCCAGTGTCAGGCTATGGCTCATGACGGACACAAATCATCCGACTACGTTTCTGAGGCCAGCCACATTGTAGGGTCGTACGCGCCCAAGGTGAGTGGCCACTCCGGGAAGAACATGGCCGACGCCGCCAATGCGTTTGTCGCGTCGCTTGATCAACCACAGCGTGACAAAGTGCTGGAGGAACTGACGAGTGCCGAGCGTCAACAGTGGACGAACTTGCCGCAACGGTCGGGCAACGGAGGTCTGGCACTTGGAAAGTGCAATGAGAAACAGATGCGGGCATTTTGCGATCTCATGGCAACCCTACTGAGCAAAAAAGGCTACCAAAAAATTTGCGACGTGATGTTGGCCGATGATCAGTTGTTGGAGGGAGGTAATCCACGTCCTGGTTTCGGCACTGAGGACTTCTTCGTTGTGTTGTTCGGCAAGCCCTCAGCGTTCGAGCCATGGGGGTTCCAGTTGGACGGACATCATCTTGGTTTGAATTTGTCCATCCATGGCGACAAAATCACTCTAGCACCTAGCCACACCGGAGCTCAGCCCGTCAAATTCAAGATTGGCGACCAGGAGATCCGCCCGTTGGCAGGCGAGAACGATATCGCTTTCGAGCTTGTTGGCACTCTGAGTGACGTTCAAAAGAACGCGGCGATTTTGTCGGATCGCAAGGGTAATCTGGCGGCCGGGCCTGGTAACGATCGAATTCCGCAACTTCAAGGCGTATCGTGCAGCACATTTACTGAAACGCAACTGAGTTTGCTGGAACAACTCATCGATGAGTGGGTTGGAATTCTACCGCCTGAACAAGCCCAGTTGCGAATGGCTGCTCTCAAGAACGAGTTTTCTGAAATGACCTTCGGTTGGCGAGGAGGAACAACCGACGGGAGCGATATCTACTATTCGATTCAAGGCCCAACCGTGCTGATTGAGTACGCAGCGCAGGATCGCAGCGCCAACCATATCCACACCATTTACCGGGATCCGACCAACGCTTATGGAAATCAGCTGGAAGACCAGTAGAGGTAATGGACGAGCGCGTCGGTAGATCGACGTTCTAGGTTAACGGATGAGAGAATTCGAGCGGTTGCTCCGAGCGGTTATGGCTGGTCCAAGTCCCAATCAACTTCGACGTTGCCGCAAGGTGGCGACGGGCCCAGCCGTCGTTTTCTGCTGCGCGATCGTTTTCTGCTGGCCAGCGGTGCAGCCGTTTTCGTCCTGCAAGCGAATCCACAAGTGGGCCCCAAAGACCACGCACCGACCGTAGTTTAGCTGAATGTCTTCTACGCCAGGATAAGAATCCGTCGGTTGATCCGGCGGGTCGCTGCATGGCGACTCAAGGAGCGTGGCCCGAAGGGTGACTCGGCCAGCTCTCTTTCTTGCGGCCTGGCTCCGTCCGTGTGTGAGGTAGATCACGCTTGTTGGCTCGAGTGTTGGATAGACAACACGATGCGACGATAAGGCTTGGATTCTCCACAAGATGAACGCACTGTATGGCATCGCACAGAGGTGCCAGAACCGGTCGCAGTTCCTGCCGTTTGAAACAAAATGCTTGTTCGAGATGGGATGCACAGGGGTTAGCTTAGAAAGTTGAAGCTTGGTCGTGACGATTCATCTACGCGCGCAAGATTGTTTTGTAGCGATCCAACATCACGTTTTCTTTTCACGACATGGAGAACAGAGCATGAGAATACTCAGTTTTCTGGTCTGCTTGGGCTGCTTGTGTTTGCCCAATTTGGCCAGGGGTGCAGTCGTCGACGTGACGGTCACGTTTGAGAATATTGCACCGACAAATAGCATTTCCTATGCGCCGATCAGAGTCGGGTTTAACAACGGGACTTTTGATTCATTTGACATCAATACGCCCGCGGGACCCGAGATCATCTCGGTTGCGGAGGGAGGCACAGGTAACGCCTGGTTTCCGGCGTTTGCGGCGGCCGACCCGGGAGCCGTCCTGGGCACTGTGGGAGGCGGTCCCATTACTCCCGGTGCAACCGTTTCGCAGACGTTTCGAGTGGATACCAGCGTGAACCAGTTCTTCACGTTTGCTGGTATGGTCATTCCGAGTAACGATTTGTTCATCGGAAACGACAATCCAGCGGGGATCCAGCTGTTCGACAATGCGGGGAATCTATTGGTCAATCAGATCAACCAGACGGCCGCTGCCATTTGGGATGCTGGATCGGAAGAGGCCATTGTGGCGAATGCCGCGTTTCTGGTGAACGGCAACAACGCTGATCGCGTTGCTGAAAATGGTGTGGTGACGTTCGACTTCAGTGAGTTGTCTGTCTATGACGGAGAAGTCACCGGAGCGGGCTACACGTTTGATGCCGACTTGATTGCCGCAGGTACGGCCATCAATCGAATCTCGTTTGCGGCAACGGCGGTACCCGAACCAAGTTCGGCAATGTTGCTGGGATTGGCCAGTTTTGGATTCGTGTACAGTCGAAGACGCCGCAGATAGTCGCGGAGAACCGTTCGGCGGCGTACGAGCTCTTCGTGCGCCGTTGAACGCATCCCCAACATTCCAACGGCGGAAGTGTCAATGCTTGACACGCTGTGAAACTGCAAGTTGCCGTTTCTCGGTAGCAGCGCTCAGCCGCAGAACGACTTTTTGGAATCAACACGAGAGAACCTATGACGCATCGCACGGCGGACGCCGACTTAGTGTCAACCTTCCCAGGCCGTGGCAGGCTGCAGACCGGTTTGCAAGTGGGCCCACTTTCATTTTGGTTGGCCTGCAGCTTGCCCGCTTGGATGATCCTGTGGTGGCAAACATCCGAGCGGTGGACAGTGACTCTGAGCGCGTTTGCGTCAGAGTCCAGACTGTTGGCAGCGATTTGGCTCGCTTCACTGACACTCTACGCCGGCATGATTTTCAGCCGCTGGGATAGGGTATTGCGCTATCCGCGGCGCTGGCACGCCATTGCTCTTGCCCTGGGATGGATCGCTACTGGAGTCGGATGGTCGTGGGGGCTGCCGTCTTGGTCAGCCTGCGGATGGCTCGTCGTGACCGTTGCCGCCCTTGCGAGTCATGGTGCGGCGGTTGGCAACGGGGCCTTGGCCTACTGCGCAATTCCGTTGCTCGCGGGCCTGGTCGTCCCAAGTGCCTGGTTACCCGTCATTCAACAATGGGCAGCGACTGTTGTCGGCAAATCCATGATGCCCGGCTTGGACTTCCTACAGATCCCATGCTTGGTGTCCGCTCAGACCGTCAATTTTCCGTCAAGCAGTCTGAGCTTGACAGACGTGTGGTTGAATCCGTTCTCGTGGTGGTGTGTTTTTGTTGGCCTGTTGATCGCGACATGGTTGCGTCGACCCTGGAGTTGGTTGCCGGCGCTACTCGCGTCCTCCACGATGTGGTCGTTGGTGGCAGGAGTCGCCCGCGCTACGTACCTGGCTTGGTCCAGCCAACGTTTGGATGCGTCGCTCGCCGAACCGCAGTTCGCAGTCTTGACGATTGGGCTGATGGTTGTCGTGGTCACGCTGTCTTTCTCGACGGATCGTTTGCTGCGAGTGTTGCTGTTGGAGGTTCCTGAAAACCACCAACGCAGAGCTCAAAACCCAATCGTTCGCGGGTGGAACCAGTTGTTTCATACTCGCGCGGCCGCGGGCAGTCCTTCACCGAATCAATAAGTGTTTTTCGTAAGCCACCGGCTCTGCTGGTGGTCAATGATTGTTCACTCAACCTTAGTTCATCTCCTTCGCTTAGGCTGCCATCGCAATGTCATCGTTCACTTGGAAATCTTTGCGACGTAGCTTCGAAAGACGACTTCGCCGGAGACGAAGATCCGCGCCGACCGAATCTTGGTGGAAGACGATACGGGGAAAGATCAAGCGGCGAGTCCGAAGATTTGTGTCTTTCGATGCGCCCAACTGGTCGCATCAGCGCCCTCCAGCTGTTGTGCAGGGGCAGCTCAGCTGGCGCGATTACTGCAATCCTTGGCAATGGTTACGTTGGACATTCAGCTTTGTTGTCACTTGGATTACCAGTCGACCCTATCGAAAACTCGCCGGCGCGCTCCCGGCTCTGGCGGCGGCAGGTGCGTTGTCCGGTCTGGTTACGCTGGCATTTGTGGGTGATGCTGGGACAAGGCTAGGGCAATATCGACACTGGTTTGAGCGTGCAGTCGACCAAGGTGACTATTCGAAAGCGTTGACGAGTATTGCGGCGCTCGCCGAGGCCGCACCTGGCAACGCCGAATTGTTGTACCAGCAAGCCGTTGTGCAGGATCTGGCCGGAGATCATGACGCGGCGAACGCCAGCATGCAACTGGTCGCTCGTGACCATGCGCATCCCATGGCTGCACTCTGGTTGGTGTCGCAGCACTGCGACATGGAACAGATTGACTCATGGACAGCCGATCAGCACCAGCGCTTTCGCACTTGGATGGACATTGCAATGTCGGGCGTTGACAAGAACAACAGCACGGCGGCCAAGATTCTGATGTCTACGTACCTAACGAAAGTGGGCGCTCACGGCGACGCGATCCAGTACTTGAAAGAAATTGTGCCCCAGCGTCCTGAAATGGCTCTGTACGCGGCCAAGTTGAGCGGAGCACAGGATGCGCAGACGGCCAAGGAGCGTTTTGTAAAGATCGCCGAGTCCTACTATCGAGGTTTGATGCGGGAACAGCCCAGCCTGGCTGAACCGCGCATCGGGCTGGTGCACACGTTGATGCTAGACGAGCGGGCCGAGGAAGCGGCCCGGCTGCTGAACGATGGATGCCGCCTGAACTCCGACCCGCGCTTGCCGCAAATGTTGGGCGCCGTGCTGGCCGTTTGGGAACGGCAGCTAGCAGAGACCGACATCAGTGACGCTCGTCTCGCCGAGCGGCTCAAGATTTTGCACGCGGCCATTGAGGTGGCACCCAACGATGCGGTCGTCGGACAAGCGATCGTCCAACTGTTATTACGCTGTCGCGAAAGTTCGAATCCGGATGTGCAACGACTGACCAAGGCGATTTTGAACGGGCGAGCGATGAAGTCGTCAGACTTTATTCGCGGCACGCTAGCCCTGCTGTCGAATCGATTTGAAGAAGCACTGCCGCTGCTGAAGAGTGCTTGCGAGCATCCGCAAGTTCCCGGCATCTTGAATAATTTCGCCGTCGCTATCAGCAATACGCCCGGTGGTAACCTGCAACACGCTCTTATCTTGAGCGAGGAGGCGTTGTCCCATCATCCGCGGCATGCCTATTTCCTGGAAACCCGCGGCCAAGTGCTCATGAAAATGCAACGTTGGGATGAAGCCATCGAAGACCTCGAGCGCGCCTTGGATGCACCCGAACTCAAACCCATGATCTTCCCGAGTCTAGCCAAGGCTTACCGCAGCATTGGTGCCGGAGATCGCGCGGAGCGAATCGACGAACAACTGCGCTTGCTCGAACACTAAGCAATGGTCCACTCCTTGGACAAAAACCCTATCGGCTTGAAATGCTCAGCTCGCCGATACTGAAACTACTTGACTCCGACGATGTAGGAAACCCAGCAGGCGGTGCTCGGGGCTTTTTCGGTTCGCTTCCATGTACCCGTGTCTTCTCCGTTTTCGTCTTCTTCCTCCCAGTAGACGTGGCTCTCCTTAAACCCTGCCTCTTCCAGCAATTCGCGAACTTCCAAGATGGACCAGAAACGCCACTGGTACTCGAACGCGCGCTTCAACTTGCTGCCATCTTTGAATCGAAATGAGATGTAGAAGGTGGCATCAGAGGTGATCGGATTGAAACTTGCCTGCTCCCAGTGGTACTTGAAAGCCTTCTTGCCACTACCGATCGTTCGCTTATCCGTATGATCTTCCAAGAAGCAATCGCCGCCACCCATCATGTCCATGATCATGATGCCGCCGGGCTTCAAATTGGCACGGGCGATTTTGAGGTACTCAAGCAGGCTGGGCCGAGTCTTGAATATCCAAAAC
>JANQOL010000450.1 GCA_028289675.1 Pirellulaceae bacterium | reverse complement strand
GGCGTAGACACCTGTCCAACGAGCATCGATTTGCCAATCGGGCAACTGGTACACGCGGCGCATTTCCCGCAAGATCAACTGGTCAATGGCGGCTTCATCAAACGGGTCGATGTCTTGGTCGTATTGATGGGAATCGCCCAGCACCAAACGCCCATGGTGGTCCTGGGACAACATCACGTGGATACCGTATTGATCCAATTCGGGTGTCTGCTGAGCCACACGCGCGCGTAGTTGCTCAATACCGTCGCAGTGCTGAAACGCTTGGTAGTGCCGCAGCGTCAGGCCGCTGGCCAAGTGCGGCCCCAGTGCGGCTTCCCCGCTGGACGATGCCAACGCGGGCGTACGCAACATATGCAACTTGCAACTCCGCAGATCCGCCGCCGCGTAGGCAAAGGGGAACAGATACTGGTAGTCGGCGCCACTGCAAACCAAAACGCGCTCTGCTCGCCATTGTCCGCCGGCTGCAGTCAACAGCCGACCTTGATCAATGTGTTGCACCGACTGGTTCCAATGGACGGCAACACCTGCGTCCGCCAGGTACTCGGCTACTTGCGGGATCGCTTGACGCGGCGCAACGCGGCATTCGTGGGGACTCCACATCGAACCCTGCAAACCCTTCGGCGACACAAAGCGGCTGCGACTTAGCGTCTCGTCGCGCGACAACAGCTCGACGCCGGCCGGTGCGTCGGGCCCGTCAACAAATGCTTGCAGCACCTGCCACTCATCCGCCTGGTGTGCGACGTGCAGCGAACCACAACGTTCGAACCACAGCTGAGCTTCATCGGCCAATTGCCGCCAAAGTCCCAGACTGCGCTCGGCCGTTTCTCGCAACGTCCCCGACGGCTGCCCGATCGGCCACAACATGCCAAAATTTCGGATGGACGCACCCAATGGCTTCGCGTTCCGTTCCAACACCAGCACATTCAAACCGCGTCGCCGCGCTGCCCAAGCAGCACCGAGTCCCACGATGCCAGCTCCGACCACGGCCAGATCAAAGTGCTCACTCACGACGTCTGCTTAGCCAACTTGAGGATGGTTTTGAACTCCGCCGCCGCCACCGGTTGGACACTTAACCGCGCGCCCCGTCGCAGCAGCATCATATCGCTCAAAGCGGGCACTTCCTTGAGCTGCGGTAATCCCAGTTCGTTCGGAAACTTCTCGACCAGCTGGAGATCGACCATGTACCAAGTTGGATCGCCGCGCTTGGATTTGGGATCGTAGTGTTTGTCCTGTGGATCGAAGGCGGTGTGGTCCGGATAACCTTCCGCAACGACGCGTGTTACGCCGGCGATGCCGGGTGGTTTCGCGTTGCTGTGATAAAACAGCACCAAATCTCCCAGCCGCATTTCATCGCGGAGAATATTGCGAGCTTGGTAATTGCGAACACCGTCCCAATGCGTTGTTTGTTTTTTGGAGCGGGCCAGATCGTCGATGCTAAACGCGTCGGGCTCGCTCTTTACCAGCCAGTAGCGAGCGGTCTTCCCGCGCGCGGCCGACGAACGACCGGCAGTTTTGGCCGCCGGTTTCTTGCTCGACGCCGGCGAAGATTTTCGAGTGGGCGTCTTTTTGGAAACCAACTTTTTTGGGGCCGCCGATTTCGTGGCCGCAGCGACGGCACGCTTGAGTTTTTTGGCCATTGGGGCACTGCATTCGACAAGGGAGGAGAACGGACAACTTGTACGCTGCCAAATATTGGCACCAATCGCCCCGCGCAGCAAGCCAGGGAACGTGCGCAGCAAGCCAGGGAAGCTAACCAGCCAGCCGTCGGAGCCTGGGACGGCAACATCGTATTGGACTGGCATGCCGATTGCATCACAAAACCGAACATCTTCAGCCTGCTTTGACGAATTGGATGGGCCGCGAACAGAGAAGAGCTTGATGGCTGGCACGATTAGGACGCTGCGTGAGTCGGAGACGCAGGTTTTTTGAGGCTGGCACGCGTTGTGTTGGGTGGATTCTCCTTGGATTGGATTCACCGTCGTGCGGACGTCAAGTCGTAGCTGAATTCAAGGCTGTCAAAGCAGGCTGGCTTTTTCGGGCTCTCATCAATCAATCGTTCCAGCTCAATCTTTCTGGCGAGCCGGCACAAGGTGCCCGATGCACTGCCGCAGATTGCGTGCAGCAAATCACTACAGGTGTATTATTCTGCGGCTACCGTCAGCGACCACGGAACTCGGTATTCTGACCTGCTCAGAGCTCCAAACCGATCACCCGAAGATGGCTTTCTGGTGGCCTCGGCCACCTGTGTCCATGCACGTCGCCGCCCAACTCCCTCAAGTGTCAAATTAGACACCACTGGTGAGTGCTTGGTGCTGAGAATGAGTGGGTGCCGTGTGAAGGCTTGGCCTGAGGTCGATTCTTGGCAATAATCTACAGTGTAAGGGGCGTCTGGCCGCCGCAGCAGACACAGCGCTGCCGGCCAACGATTCGCCCGCAGGCTGAGCCCAAGTGACCCTGCCGGCTGGCTGAGAACAGCTCGTTAGGCTCGTTGCCGCGCTGGTCCATCCCAGCGTCATGGGCAGTCTCGACGGCCCATTCCTCCCACCCAGAAACCAATTCTGTTCGCTGTTTGATTTATGCAAAATTACGCACGCATCGGTACTTTCGGCATTCTCGCACTGGTCGCACTACGTGTGGGCATTGGCTGGCACTTCTACATGGAGGGCGTCAGTAAAGTCCGGAGCCGGAATTTTTCTTCGGAAGGCTTCTTGGTGGCCGCCCAGGGTCCGCTGGCCGACAACTATCAGCAAATGATCTGGGATCACGAGGGACGTTTGCGACTGAACCAAGAGTCTGTCAACACTCTATTTGAAGATGCGACCCAACGCGCTGTCGAGCATTTTCAGTTCACCGACGAGCAGCAAAAGACGCTGCGACGGGTCAAGGCCCGGTATTTCGGCAAGAACAGCAAGAAGAGATGGGACGGCAAACTGAATGATGTCTATGCGGAGGCCGAAGAAGAAATCTACAAATATTGGCAGAGCGTCGAACGACTGGAAAACATGGAGACCTCGCCGACTTGGAACAGTGTGACCAGTCTGCAGGGTCAGCAGGCGATGATCAAAACCGAGCGTATGGCGGACGTTCGGGACACGCTGGCGTCCATCGATGCCATTTGGAAACAGTACGAGGGGCGGCTGAACTCGATCGCAGAGCCCGAGCAAATTCGCCAGGCTGGGTATTTCTATTTCAATCGTCCTGGAGAGGGTGCCTTGAGTACCCGAGTTGTCGATAAGATCATCCCGATCTTCGATATGGCGGTTGGGATCCTGCTGATGTTGGGCTTACTGACACCACTGGCATCGTGGGCGGGTGCCCTGTTTCTAATCAGTGTCATCCTTTCACAAATGCCTGGATATCCCGGCACCCAACCAACCTACTTTCAAGCCGTAGAGGCCTTGGCACTGGTGGTGTTAGCGACCACCGATGCGGGCCGATACGCGGGATTGGACTTCATTCCCTGGGCTTGGTGGCAGAAGCGACGCGCTCTCAAGGCCGCCACGGCCTAATCCGCGATTCGCACCGCACACCGCCAGATCACCCATACACTTGCAAGACCGACTGTTGAGGATAAACGATGTTAGCTCTCTCCGCCGAACAAAAGCAAATCGGACAAGATAACTACCACGAATCGGTGGGTGTCACGCGTCGCGACTTCATTAAAGGCGTGGCCGCGTCCGGGGCCGTGTCCGGCGCCGGCCTGGGAGCCATGTACTTCGGCTATGAAAAGATCGGTGATCCCGTGCGAATCGGAGTGATTGGCACGGGCGACGAAGGCAACGTGCTAATCGGAGGCTGCACACCCGACTATGTGCAAGTTAAAGCCATCGCTGACATCCGCCCCAGCAGCATTCACCGCGCTTTCCACGGCGATTGGGCCAGTGATGCGGCCCTGGCCGCACGTCCTGGATTGATCAAACAGTATGGATACAGTTCGGAAAAGGAGGCTCGAAAAAACATCAAGGTCTACACGCCAGAAAATGGTGGGATGGAGGCCTTGCTGGACGACCCTTCCATCGAAGCAGTGATTATCGCGCTGCCGTTGTTCCTGCACGCGCCGATCGCCATCCAGGCAATGAAGCGCGGCAAGCACGTGCTGACCGAAAAACTAATGGCTCACAACGTCGCGCAGTGCAAGGCCATGGCCCGCGCCGCCCGCGAGTACGAAGACAGCAATGGCAATCCACTGCACTTGGCAACGGGACACCAGCGGCATTACAGCGTCCTGTACGACAATGCCGTTCACCTGTTGCGCTTCGGTCTGCTCGGTCAATTGCACCATATCCGGGCCCAGTGGCACCGCGGCAATTTGCCGGGACGCGACAGTTGGCAAATGCCATTGCCCGGTGGAGATCGTGGCGTCGACAAGATTGCCGATCAGCTGGCCAGCTTCAAACGCAAACTGGACGAAGTCCGCGATCCATTGGAAATTCAATCGATCAGCAAGAAGATCGATCAGTGGACGCAGTGGGACGCTGACAAAGAAGTGGAAGCTGCCCAGCACGGCTACGAAGATATGGAGCTGAACGATGGTCGCCTGCGCTCGGCCATGGAAGAGCTCTGCCGATGGCGTTTGTGGGAGCGTACCGGCGGCGGCCTGATGGCCGAACTGGGGAGCCACCAACTGGACGCAGCCACGATCTTCTGTTCCGCGCTGCGTTCGGACGGCAAGAAGGCGCATCCGCTGAGTGTCCACGCTGTCGGAGGTCGACATATCTTCCCGATGGACCGCGACGCTGAAGATCACGTGTACTGCATGTTTGAATTCCCTGGGCCCGAGTACGATCCCAGTTTCGACGTCGGCTATTACAATCCCGCCGAAGACTACCCACCCAAGGGCAAGGGCATACCCGCCTTCGACCAAGATCCCAACAAAAAGGTCGTCGTCACCTACTCCACCATTAACGGAAATGGCTTCGGGGGTTACGGTGAAGTCGTCATGGGAACCAAGGGGACGGTCGTCCTGGAGCGTGAAAAAGAAATCATGCTCTACAAGGACTCCAACACGTCCGCCAAAGTCACCGTCAAAGAAGACAAGGGAGCCTACTCGCTGGATACGCAAGCCAGCGGCAATTACGCGGCGGCCAGTGTCTCCAAGGCGGCCTCAACGGCCGACATTAGCCGAGGTTACACCGAGGAAATTGAGCACTGGGCATGGTGCATTCGCAACGTGGCCCCGGAAAACAAACCGCGGTGCTATCCCGAGGTGGCCATGGCCGACGCCGTCATTGCTCTGTCCACCAACGTAGCCATGGATCGCGGTGCCCGCGGCGAAGCCGGGTTCGTCAAGTTTGAAGAGAGTTGGTTCGAACGCGATTCCGATGAGACGCCAGACGGCAGCGACGTCAAGCAAGAAATACAAAGCCTCAAGGACTGGAAGATCGTTTAACCAGTCGCGAACAGGTTTCACTGCTCGCTACTCCACGCGTTCAGGCTCAGGTCCGCGCCGGCTTCGATCTTCGCCGGATCAATGACAACGTGTTTGACTCGTTGTCGTTTCCAGGTGTAGGTCAGGTGCACACTACCGTCGTCAGCTTGAATCATGGCTGGATAAGAAAACTCGCCAGCGTCCGCTTTTTCAATCGTCGCTGCCGCTTGCCACCGCTGGCCGTCCTGACTGACGGCAAGATTCAGGATATTTCGCTTGCCCCATCCGTCCTTCCTGGATTTGAGGCCCCCGGTATGGTTGTAGAGCAGGAGATGGCGTCCATCGGCGAGCGTCAACGATTCGATGCCGGAGTTGTTGTTGGGCATGTCAATTAACTTCAGTTCACTCCAAGTCTTGCCACCATCGGTCGATACGCTTTCGGCGATCTGCTCATGCTTGGAGCGCATGAGTGCTTGTAGTCGTCCGCCAGGGTGACTCAAAAACGTCGGCTGAATGACTTGGAAAGGCTGCTGTTCTGGTTCGGTCCGCTCCCAAGATGTCCCCAGTTCGGGATGTTGGAAGTCGGTCAAACGCTCCATGTGGAAACGCCAATCACCGCCGATCTCCGTGGAAGACGGGCAGAGGAGCGTGCCGTCTTCCAGTAGCAGCGGCTTGCATCGAACGGGCCCGTCCATTTTTTCCGGCAACCTTCGCCGGTCACGGAAGGACCGGCCGCCATCGTAGCTGAACATGACTTCCCCCCACCACGTGCTCGGGCTGGGGCCAACTTTGAAGAACAGCATCGTGGACGCGTCCCCGGGAGGTTGAAACAACACGGGATTCCAACAGGGATAGCGTAGGTCCGCGTGCTGGATTCCGTTGGCCGCTTCGATCGGTGTCGACCAGCCACTACCGTCGTGATAGCTGGTCCAGATGCCCACGTCGGGATTCTTCTCGCGGGTGCCGCCAAACCAGGCCGCGACAAATCCGCGATCGGTCTGGCAGATTGTCGACGCATGGCACTGCGCAAACGGGGCTTTGGTAAAGATGAATTCTTCGCGGACAAATCCCGGAAACTTGGGCTCTGCCGGCTGCTGTGCGGGTGCAGCCCGAAGTTGATCATCGGAAAAGGAAACGCAGTCATCGTGGGCGGCAAAGTACAACCGTCCGTTCTCGGCGCCGACCAATAAGTCCGGCCGACCATCGTTGTCGAAGTCACACGCAGCCGGACTGGACGTATGCCCAGCAACATTGCGCTGCGCAAGATTGCCGATCCGCTTCAGAACCAACTTGCCGGAGCGCGTTTCGCAGTTGCGATACCACATGGCATTCTCAGAATTGACAATCACGTCCAGTCGACCATCGCTGTCCCAATCCACCACGTCCAGCTTCACGCGTCCTGACCGACCGCAAGAGCGACTGTTGAGACGCAACGGTTGGTCGTTTTCATCAACGAAAACGCGTTCCGCCTTGCCCGCCGAACGCCTCAGTGTCAAGAAGCCTTGCTGGTCAAGCAGCACCAGATCCATGGTCCCATCCTGGTCAAAGTCCACCGCTACCGGGGTGGTTCGCCACTGAGTCAGCGCGTCGCCGGCCGGACGATTCGACCAATACCATTTGGGTGGAGCTTCCCGCTGCCCAGAATCAAAGACAACGTCGTGCAGCTGGCCATTGTCATTCCGCAACCAACCGACCCGCGCAAGAATCGAGTTGTAAACGATGTCGGGGTCATGATCGCCGTCCCAATCGGCCACCGACAACGTCGTGTAGCCCCACTTGGCCTCCGCCGGCCCTTGGATCGAACCGCTGGCTCCCGCCTGAACCCGAAACGCCGAAACTGCGTCGGGTGAGCCTTGTTGCACTTCCATCAAGGACGACGCAGCCCATTTTGGCAGTCCGTTCGGCGCCCTGCCCAGATTCTCGAACAGACCGATGTAGCCAGCTGTGTTTCCGCACAGGATGTCTTCATCTCCGTCCCCGTCCCAGTCGTGAACATAGGGTGTTGCCAGCGCGCCAAACTTCAGAGTGTCCGCTTCTTGTTGAAAGTACTGGGGCGCGAGAAACACCGGCTGCCCGCGCCGCAGCCGCCCCGTATTCTCCACCAACGCCACTCGTCCGTCTTCATCGCCGACAATCAAGTCCACATCACCGTCGCCATCCCAATCGATTGCCGTTGGTGTAATCATCTGCAAATCCATGACCAGCGGATGACCCTGGGCATCGTTCAAGCGGCTACCGGACGCGTATTCAGGTTGAGCGCGCGTGCCGATATTTTCAAAGTAAGTGAAGCCATCCAAGAATTCGCCGCACAGCAGATCAAGGTCCCCATCGTGATCGAAATCAACGAAGTTAGGCGACGGCCAACCGTAGACATCGATGTCACCGCCACCGGCGGTCAACCTTTCCACCGTCGACGAATACTGAGGCTCGTCCGCAGTGCCTGTGTTGCGGATCAAATAGACGTAGCCGTGCAGCCGGCCGTTTTGCCATCGACCATGGTGGTCGTAGGCACTATCCCAGCCGTAGTCAGCCCAGTCGCCCACACCGACGATCAAGTCTTGATCACCGTCCCCATCAAAATCCACATAACGCCACATATTTGCCCGCACTTTGGCACCGTGGATATTGGCCGTCGGATGAACGCGCTTCCTTTGTCCGAAATCAAACTTGCCCGTCCGCTGATCTCGTTGGTATTCCCAGCATGTTTGCAGGATCCTGGGTACGCCGTCCACGTAGCTGACTTGCATATTCTGGCCGGCTGGCCCCAGGCGAACGCCAGGACGAAACACGGGCATTTTTTTGCCTGGTGCTTGCGTCGGATTCTCGAAGAAAAACACGCCATTGGATGGTTTGTCTGGACACGCCACCAGCAAATCCAAATCACCATCACCGTCATAGTCCAAAGGCAACGGCCACGCCCACAATCCGACCCCCAGATCAACGACCAACCCCGGGTTGTTGTAGTGGAGCTCTTGCAGCTTCCAAGATTCTTGCGCGGCGGTCATGCCCTGCGAAGCAATGACCAGCGCGACCATGAAAAACGTTCGATGTTTCGGATGTAGCATGAGAGGATCCAAGAGGAAGCCAAAAACACATGTTGCGGACCAGAGGGCTGATCACAGTGCGGTCGGCCGACGCGGCAACCCGGGCTGGCATCGCCGACAGCGGCACCTGGCCAACATGGTTGAGGCGAGCCAAAGTACCGAGCCCGGGCGGGGCCTGACCATGCTAGGATATCAGCGCCAGCTGCTCGGTTGGATCCGCCTTCCAGTCTGCCGGTACGTAAGTCTGGCGCTGGCCTCCTTTGAGGTAAGCAAACGCGGAGGAAACTCTGCGGAATTCTAATGCTACTTGGTGTGATTTAACCAAACTGCGTTCGCACCTTTATTCGCACAGAAGACGTCGAGATCGCCATCTTGGTCGAGGTCACCGGCCTGCATCCACTGACAGGCGACGCGTTTGTGAAAGAGAACTGGCGACTCAAACTGGCCGTTGCCCAGCCCACGAACGAACTCAACAGGTTCACTCCTGTCATTACTGAAGAACAGATCGGTGTGACCGTCTAAGTCGAAGTCATGGGCCAATACGGACTTGCTGCCGAAGTGGTTTAGAATCTCCCGTTGATCCAGGAATTGTCCTGTCCCGTCATTTAGCCAAACGGAGCTCGGGTAGGGACTACATGCACCAACTACATCTGGCGCGCCATCCTCATTGAAGTCCGCAACCGCGATGCCAGTCGCCCAAACCGCCACGCCCTCCTTCGAGGGAACGTGGCTCGCCCACGAAACGGTTCTTATAGGTTCCGCGGCTTTGAATCCATTGATGCCGCCGTTCCATCGGTTAATGCCAAGATCTGGCCCCAAAGTGCCCAGTAGAAGCTCGGGTCTACGGTCTCCGTCCAAATCCCCGAGGGCAATCGAGAAATCATTGGTGTCACCTAGCAATTCCGTTCTTTGAAAACTTGCGTGCCCGTCATTGGTCCAAACCTCACTTGGACCACCATAAACGGCAACGACCAAATCTAGCGCGTTGTCTTCGTTTAGATCCTCGGCAACCAAGTAGTATCGATCGCGGGGCTCTTCGTCCGAAACGAGAATCCCCTCGAAGTTCCCCGCTCCGTCGTTCTTCCACAGTGTGAGCGGGATGCTCAGCCCGGAGGTTACCAAGTCCTCGTCGCCATCCCGGTCAAAGTCGCCAGCAGTGACAGCCATGTTGGACGAGCTGGCGATCTTAGCGGCAGATGCTAGCACATTGAAGCTCTGATCTGATTTCTCAAAAAATCCCTTGCCGTCATTCAACCACAATTCATTAGGCGCACGGAAATTGGTCACAAAAGCGTCCAGATCCCCATCTCCCTCTGCGTCAAATAGAACCACGTTGTTCGAGTCGTGTTCGGGATCCTGGCTGAACCCACCCGAGTCGACAAAGACGGGGCTCGTGGGAGACGGCTGGTCGCTGTTCCGATTCAGCCAAACCGCACAACCGGATTCACCAACGCTCAGACAATCGATGTCACCGTCGCCGTCCAAGTCTGCCAACACGCCGTCAGCCGCTCCCGCGTCACCAACATAACTGGGTGTATGGTCGCTACCGCGCAACGCAATGCAGGCTTGACGCGGGCGTTTGCCACCCCAAAAGACCTGCTGACGTCCCGCCCAAAGATCCGGAATGGAATCACCGTTTAGGTCAGCTGTCTGTACATCGGCTACAAAACGATCGAACTCGGGAACCTTTTCCGTTGAAAACTTGCCCACTCCGTCATTCCACCAAATTCGTGATGCAGCGGGCAAAATCTCTTTGTCACCGCGTACAAACAGATGATTGTCGGCAACCACCAGGTCGATGTCCTGATCGTCGTCTAAATCGCAGGCGGTAGCAGCGTGCGAATGCAATGCTGCCGCGAATGATTGCTCACTCGGGCGAAAGACGTTTTTGCCTTCGTTCCACCACAAATCATCTGCAGCTCGCACGTTGACACGATAGATGTCCAAGTCTCCGTCCGCATCAAGATCGGCCAAAACGACTTGGCGAGTCGTGCTTCCCGTGAGCTGAATCCCGAAGTCGCTGAGATTTCCCTGACCGTCATTGATCAGTATCGCGTCCGAGTGCAACTCGGATTGGCAGGGCAAGTAGACGTCCAGATCTCCATCTTGGTCGATGTCGCCAAGGCTCGGACGGCCTGGCTGTTCGAACGGTACGTGGTCCGCGTGCGCTACGAATTCACCGCTGCCGATGTTAAGCCATACGGCACAGTCTGCTTCCGTAGTCAGCACGAGATCGTAGGTTCCATTTGCATCCAAGTCCCCAAATTCAGCGAACGCCGGAGCAGCAGCACTCGGGAAAAGCTGGTTTGACTTCGTGAATCCGCCCTGGCCATCATTCAGCCATAGTGTGAACGACTGTTCGGAGACAACGAGCGCATCGTCGTCCAGGTCGCCATCCACATCTGCCATCGCCAGGCTCAGTCCGGGCTTACCGAAACGCTGCCCCTCGATGAATGCTCCGGTACTCTGCTTTGTGCAGACGGCCAATTCTGGTAGCAATTTTGTTGAAGGCTCGTATTCTGCTTCATTCGGCTTCCTGTCCTGACGAAGAGCAAAGCTACTGTCCCCAGAATCGCCGCGTCTTAGGCCGGCCATTCCCAAGAAACTCCAGCTGCCCCAGCCGGCAATCCCTAGAACAAGCACACCGGTCAAAAGCAAAGCACCGCGAAGTACTCGATTGGTTTTGCCCGGCTTAGTGCTAGGTCCATGCTGCAAATAGCGAGTCAACTCCCACGAGAAAGCGTTTGCAGACGTGTAGCGGTCTTCGATTCGCTTGTGAATGGCCCTAAAGCAAATAGCCTCGAGCTCCGGCGTAATCCCTGAGCGGGAGTTTGCGATCGAATCCGGCTCGGACGCTACCACTTGTTCCAGCACGGAGTAGACGGAGCCCTCAAAGGGACGCTTGAGCGCAAGCAGTTGGTAGAGAATGACGCCGAGTGCGTAAACGTCAGTAGCTGGGCCAACTAAGTCGTGTTGCGCAGTCACTTGCTCCGGAGCCATATAGGCTGGGCTGCCTAGCAGAGAGCCGGAAGTCGTTAATTCTGCATCCCTCTTCTGCTCGGCTCGTGCCAGACCGAAATCGGTTACATAGGCTTGACCGTCCGGATCAATGATGATGTTGGCTGGCTTCAGGTCCCGATGGATGACGCCCGAATCGTGAGCGCATTGGACGGCGTCCGCCAAGTTGGATATTAACTGGACGGCGTCTTTAGGTTCGAATATGCGTCCCGTCTCAAGAAGTTCGGCCAGTGACTTGCCGGGAACGTATTCCATGGCCATGTAGTACTGGCCGTTTTCCTTGCCAAGGTCGTAGACGGACGCGATTTGCGGGTGACGCACGTGCGCCATGATCTGGGCCTCGTGCTGAAACCGTTTGATTGCGGAGGCGTCGAGTGAATGGGTGTTTGGCGATTTGAGGGCAACGGGACGCTCAAGAGTTGTGTCCTCGGCCAAGTAGACCGTTCCCATCGAACCGCGTCCAATCACCCGTAGTAGTTTGTAACGGCCATTTCCGAGCGTCTGGGGTGCAGGAAGAGATTCGACGACAGTGTCATCGACTGCGCTGGAAGAAATGGAGTCCATTGCAGATTGACTACCTGCACTCCGTGGAATTTGCTCCATGGCCAGCATGAGTGGCAGCAGTTCACTTAGCTCCGCCTGCAACTCGGGGCGTCCGCTGGCGAACTCTTCTGCCGTTACGGCCTCCCCGGCGCGAATCCGCTTTAGAATTTCGTCCGCCATTTCGGACGCAAGCAAGACCACCGAATCCTCGTTCGTTTGTCCTGTCTTGGAGTAAGGC
>JANQOL010000436.1 GCA_028289675.1 Pirellulaceae bacterium | reverse complement strand
GGCCAGCGGGCGCATTCGCTCAGCTTGGTCTTGGAGCGCAGGGTTGGTCGGTGCTAACGACCAATCGCACTGCACGCAAAGACTGGCAGAAGCTCGCCGTCGCATCGAAGCAGACGTTCAGCCGGAGCTGAGATTGTTCACCGGCGCGGATAGCAGCCGGCGCCGAGCTGCCTAAAGCGCCTTTACGCTTGGCGGCGCCTTCGCCGCAATGAGCAACCGGCATCGTTGATGGGGCGCGCTTTGTCCCTGCGCAAATCGTACTAGCCGAGCTACCAACCCAAGGCGTCTCGTATGTTGCGGTAACTCCACATCACAATGGATCCCGTAATCCAGAGCAACCCACACGTGTATACGGTCACGACTACGGACCACACCCACTTCTCGGTAGCCGTAAACACGCGACTACGCCACAGCAATGGGAGCCCCAAAAACCCAGTCACGCCGAACAGCATGGCGAACATGGTAGGGCGGCTATTCGTCAACCGCGATAGCTTGGTGGAGCCCGTCGAGGACTTGCCAGCACTTTCGACATGGGGCGGATCAGACATAGGCAACTCGTCGGGCGTTTCTATCATGAGTGCTGTAAGAAGCGACTCCAGCTGAAGCCACGACTATTGTTGACGCAAGCTACCGACAGCTGCAACCATCGTTTGAACCGAGCCGTCCGCAGAATCAAGTTTTCATGCCCTGGCGGCTCGCACTCGCCGCTTCAATTGAGTGAAGCATCAACTTGTGGACCCACCAGAGGTTCTTTGCAAACCGAATCGCGGCATACATACAGCGTGGGCTGGCCATCCAGCGACCGACGATGGCGTAGCAAGGGACACGAAGATTCCAGTTGCGCGGCTTGTTGGTCGGAGACGGCGAGCGTCAGTGTCTGCGGCTCAAACCGCTTCAGAATGCGAGCTCTCAAGTCGGCGTGGGAGTCCTCGTCCGGCAGCAACAGGATCGTTTCACTGTCTGGGGCCAACCATCGCGCCAAGACACGCAGCGCCTGACCAGCGGCCTGTGGTGAGTCGCGCATCACTCCCGAGGATGCTTGGAGAGCCGACTTGGCGGCCTCACGATAGTCGTCGCGCTCGGTCAAACGCCCTAGGTTCAGCAAGCCGGAGGCGGCCATCGCATTGCCGCTAGGGATGCTGCTATCGACCAGATCCTTGCTGCGAGCAACCAACTGTTCATGATGGTTCGAAGTGAAGAAGAAGCCGCCATCGGTGTCACGGAATTGTTCCAGCAAAATGTCCGCGGCTTCGATGGCAGCTTCCAAGACTTCCGGTGTGGCATGGACCTGAAACAACTCCGTCAACGCGTCTAGCCAAAAAGCGTAGTCATCCAGATAGGCAGCCAAGCTGGGACGACCTTCGCGCCAGGTATGCCACAATCCGCTCGGCGGCCTACCCAAGTGTTGCCGAACAAACTGAAATGCGCCCAGTGCAGAATCCAGAAAGCGCTGCTCCGCGGTCGCACGATAGCCGCGCACCATGCCGCTAATCATCAGCGCATTCCAACCCAGCAACACCTTGTCATCCAGGCCGGGGCGAACTCGCTTCTCTCTTGCGGCCAGCAACAACTGGCGATCTTGGTCGATCTCCGTCCGCAACAGGCCGGCATCGATTCCCAAGCTGCTCGCAACCTCGCTGAGCGGTCGCTGGAGGTGCAGGATATTGGCACCCTCAAAATTGCCTGTGGAGGCGACATCGAATATCTCACAGAATCGATCGGCTCGTTGTTCACCGAGCAACGTTCGTATCTCGGCCGGGTCCCACACGTAGAACTTGCCTTCGACGCCCTCGCTGTCAGCGTCTTCAGTGGAATAGTAGCCACCGAGTTCGTTGGTCATGTCTCGGATAACGTAGTCGAGGGTTTCGCAAACGACCCGCTCGTATTCCACATCGTCCCACAACCGGGCTGCATCGGCGTAGACAGAAGCTAACAGCGCATTGTCATAGAGCATCTTCTCGAAGTGCGGAACGAGCCAACGTTCGTCCACGCTGTAGCGGGCAAAACCACCACCCAAGTGGTCATAGATGCCACCGCCGCTCATCTTGTTCAAGGTGTGCCGCGCGACTCTAGCTAGTTCACTGGTCGTGACTCCAGTTTCTGCGGAGCTGGCATTTGGATCGGAGTCGGTGATTTGCGCGGAGTCAGCGCACAGCTCGACGAGCAACGACAGATCCATCGCATGCGGGAATTTTGGAGCTCCGCCGAATCCACCGTGCCGCGCATCATGATGTTCAACTAGCCATCGTGCGGCTCGAGCAATCCAGTTTCCATCCAAGTCCCCCGCGTGCGCGGCCGGACCGCGGCAAGCACTCTGCAAATGTTGGACGATCTGGTCACTCTGCTGCGCCAGCTCTTCTCTTTTGTTGTTCCAGGCATCCAGGATAGCTAGCAGCACCTGGCCAAATCCTGGACGTCCATAGCGGCTATCCGGCGGCCAGTAGGTGCCACCATAAAAGGGTCGACCATCGTGCGTCATGAAGACGCTCATGGGCCAGCCTCCGCTGCCCGTCAGCATTTGCACGGACTGCATGTAGATTTGATCCAAGTCAGGCCGTTCTTCTCGGTCGACTTTGATCGATACAAAGTGTTGATTGAGTATGGAGGCGATTTCCTCGTTCTCGAAGCTCTCGTGCTCCATCACATGGCACCAGTGGCAGGCAGCGTAGCCGATCGACAAGAACATCGGCTTGTCTTGCTCGCGAGCGCGCTCAAAAGCCTCTGGGCACCAGGGAAACCAGTCCACCGGATTGTGCTGGTGCTGTAACAGGTAAGGGCTGGTGCACTCCGAAAGACGATTGACCATGTCGGCGTTCCCAAGGCGTGACGGATTTCTGGAGAGGCGTCGCCTAGGCGTGTCTGCGACGAGAGATCGTGGTTGGTCAAGCGGCATCTGGCCCGGTCACAAATGCGCCGAAGCGACGGCGGACGAAAGCTATTTGTTGGCCGTTTGAGATTTAGCTTGAGTTCCTCGGGAGCGGGAACGCGGGTTTTGCTTTGGGTTTGCAGTTCCCAAAGATTGAGAGCCAACGATCTCGATGCTGTCTGCCTGAACCCATTGCGGCTGACTGGGGTTCCGCAGTCCGTTGACTTTGACGGCGTCGCCTGGCATGCAAAACATCGCGTCGCCAGCGACAACTTGAATCTTCACGTCGGCATCCAGCTCTACCATCACCGGACGCGAACCAGCCATCAGCTGCAAATTGTTGCCTTGCAAGGCTCGTACTTGTCCGACGACTTTGAATTTCTGCACCTTGCCGATCGGTCCAGCGCCCACTGGCCGTTCGGAGTCGTTGGCCAGTGGATAGACGCCGGCAGTCTGATCCTGAAGTTGATCTTTGGACATTTTTCGCGTCCTTACCGGTCGAAACAGAACCAGGTCTTTGATTGGTGCCTGAGATTTGGCGGTTTGCGTATCAAAGTCGGCGGTGAAACGAATGAGCTGACCTGGCCGCAAGAACTTGACATCGGCCATGCCGCTATATTTCACCGTGCAGCGCCGCGCCATGATGGCAAATATCTCTTGGCCGTCGGACGACTTCAGTTTGATGCGGTCCTTTGCAACCGCTTCTAACTTTCCTGATACACGAGCAACCTCCAAACCGCCTTGAGCTCCTGATTCCTGGCCTTGTCCGACGACAACCGACGGGCCGCAACTAAACACTGTGGTCCAACAGACAAGGACGCCCAGGCACTTGGGCGCGAGTGTTTTCGCCGGGCTTTTCATAGGTAGTCCTTATCTGCCAACATCAAGTCCGTTAATCTACAAGCTGTGAGCGCTTCTACGGTGCTATTGTACTCCAGGAAAACCCTTTGAATCTGCGCAGATTGGTGCGAATATGCCCTCTCGGCCCAAACCGGTCACCATCGCAACGCTCGCCAAGATGAAGCGCGACCAGCAGCGCGTGTCCATGCTGACGGCGTACGACTACACTTTCGCGACTTGGCTGGATCAGGCGGGCGTGGATGTGTTGTTGGTCGGCGATAGTTTGGGCATGGTGGTCCAGGGAAACAAGACCACATTACCGGTCACTTTGCGGGACATGATTTATCACGGGCGCGCGGTTGTTCGGGCCGCCAAGCGCGCTCTGGTCATGTTGGATCTGCCCTTTCCACACGGGCAACTAGGTGTGCACAAAACCTTGCAAGCTGCGGCCCGCGTTATGAAGTTGACGGGTTGCCAAGCCGTGAAATTGGAAGGCGGAGCCGAGCAAGCTGAGACCATCGCGGCGCTGGTCTCAGCGGGTATCCCTGTCATGGCACATGTGGGCTTGCGACCCCAAAGCGTGCACGCGCTGGGTGGCTATCGGGTGCAACGCGACGCCGAGCGGCTGCGTCGCGATGCCATGGCGGCTCAGACCGCCGGAGCTTTTGGCTTGCTAATCGAATGTGTGCCCAGTCAACTGGCCGGAGAGCTAACCGCTGAATTGGATATTCCGACCATTGGCATCGGTGCCGGACCCAACTGCGATGGGCAAGTTTTGGTGACTCAGGATTTACTGGGGCTAACGATCGGACATGTTCCCAAATTCGTACGGCCGATGGCTAATCTAGGAGAGCAGATCACTCAGGTTACGGAACAATTCAATACGTCGGTTCGTGATGGCTCGTTTCCGAGCGAACAAGAATCGTTTGAGTAGCGCAAAAAAACAGTAGCTGGTTGAGCCAGCTACTGAATGAGATTTGCACGGGAAGAAACCGTGCAGGCAATTACTGAATGGACTTATTTGCTGAATTGATCGGGAGCGATCTTGATCGTGCCCAGGTCGTTCATTCCAGCTTTAAGGTCAACTTCCAATTGGCCACGGCGCAGCTTGGTCGCTTTGCCATTCAAGTCGATTTCGCCAAAAGATCCATCCGAGTTTTCGTGCCAGATCTTGAAAACCACTTCGCCCACCGGGAGACCCTCGATGGTCAGTTCTCCCTTGTCATTTGTGATACCCACATAGGGATGGTCGGTGATGATGACGTAAGTCTTCATCCAGGGGTGGACGTTGCATTCGACGGGGATCGGAGCGGGTTCGGCCAGCTTGATTTCAACGTCTTTGGATCCGCCGGCTGGAATCATGTTGTTCGCAGCCTTGTTCGCCAAGAAACCAAAGTTGGCATTGTGTCCTGTCTGGTCACTGTTGATGACCTCGATGACATGCCCCGGACGAGCGTGAATCATGTGGGGAACAAACACGCATCCCCGATTGTCCAGTTTGTGTCGAGCCTCGGATGGCTTGAGGGCCGATTCCGGAATCTCGGTTTTCCTGTTGGCTCGCAAATCCCAGTACATGGCCAAGTTGTGAATCTCGCCATCTTTGCCAATGATCATGGCTGACGATGTGATGTCCAGCGGTGCACAGAACGGATCTTTGCTACTGTCGACCTTCTTGGGGGCCGGTGCCGCACCGTCATAGATGAACTTGGCTTTGAGTGTGGCCGTCTCGCCGTCTGCCGGGATCACGGGGCTAGCAACCATGTGGCCGGCCGGTGGTCGTTGGTCAACTTCGGGAGCCGTTGCCTTGGCCAATTCCTGCGGGCTGGCGTCCACGGAGTGTGAGGCCGAACGCCGTGGTTGACTGCAACCAGCCAGAGACAACCAAGCGACGGATAGCAAAGCCAGGCAACACAAGATTTTCTTCATATTTGATTCTCCAAGAGGAGCCGGAGTCCGTTGTTCGGCGGTTCCAGCCGAGGTAGTTCGTTGCACCAGCTATGGTCCTCGCACCAGACGCGCAAGTCAAGCGCCACATGTTGGCGCGAGATCGCCGTAGCGAAGCACGCAATCTGGTCGGAAATAGGCACAGAACGACAGGCACTGTGCAGTAGTTAGGGCACGAGCTGAGTGTAGGGAATTGTGGCGAGCAACAAAGGTGGGAAGCGACCTCGCTAATGCCAACGATTTGGCCGCGAAGTCACCAACAAATTATAGCTGCCTGCATCTCTGACGTCGAACGAGTTGCCGGTCTCTGCCTACGCTTCAAGCGATAGAGTCGGCCAAGCTGGAATTATCGGAATGCGACCGGCGGACATTCGCGAATGTCCAAAGGTCCCAGGTGACAGTTGGTTCAGGATTGAGTGGCCATGGCACGAGTGCAGGCCGTGACAGTCACACAGATGGACTTAAATGCCGGCGTTCGTGACTGAGGGTCCAACGTCCGAGGCACTAGCTCGTTCGCCTCCGGAAAATACATAAGCGCGTTGCCAGGCTTGATGGCCGCGTAAGGCCGCGCCAAATAGCCGGTCAAACTGCCGGTGTCGCTGCAAACATCGACCGGCTGATCAGGTTCCAAACGTAGGCGGTGCAGATCGTCAGGATGCATCAATATGATATCACGCCGATCCTGACCCCGGTAGAGATCTTCCTCCTCATACACGACGGTATTGAATTGGCCTTCGCTGCGCACTGTCATCAATCTCAATTCGTTTTCGGCCAGTTCGGCACGTGCGGGAACGTTGTACGTGTGAAACGCTGCCCGGCCCGTGGCGGTCGTGAACTGAGGCCGGTGCAAAGTGCGGCCTTCAATTTGAAACTCTTGCTTAGTTTGTTCGATATTTTCAATCGCTTCGTAGCCCGGTACGACTTGAGAGATCCAATGACGAATCGTGCTCGTTTGACTCAGGTCAGTCCAGCGCACGGCCGGCTGATCGCCGACCAACCGCCGACCTAACTCTGCGATCACGTCGACTTCGCTCCGCGGTCCAGGATGCCTCGGCGCGCCACCATCGCTGAGTCGTACATAGTTGAACATGGACTCTTGAGTCGTGGGCTGCGGTTCTTCATCACGGGCTAAGACCGGCAGAATCAGAGTTTCGTCGGCTTGTGCGTGAATGTGTCCAGTGTTCAACGTGGTGCTCAGCGTCACCAGCAACTCCAGCTGACTGAGCGCGTGTTTTGCAAACTTGGCATCGGGATTTGAGCCATACAGGTTCCCGCCTAAGCAAACACCCGCTTTCAACCGACCCTGATCGGCAGCTTCGACGCATGCCATGGTGTCGAGACCTGGGGTAGATGGCAGCTCCACGTGGAAGCGGTCTTGGAGACCGCGAAAGATCTGTTCTTTCAACTTGGGCGTGACGCCCACCGAACCAATGCCCTGTACATTCGAGTGGCCTCGAATGGGCATCAGGCCTGCGCCGGGACGGCCGACCATACCGCGAAGCAAAGCCAAGTTGACAATGGCGTTGACGTTCTCCACGCCATGCACGTGATGCGTAATGCCCATCGTCCAACCGAAGATGGTGGCTTGCGAGTCGCATAGCAGGCGGGCCACGGCGTCGACTTGCGGGGCATCCACTCCGCATATCGCGGACAGATGGTCTTCGGATTGCTCGGCAAGCCAATCTAGATACTCCGTGGATCCGGCGCAACAGTCGCGCACGAATTGTTCGTCAACGGCTCCGGACTGGACGACTCGCTTCGACAACCATGTCAGAAGGGCGAGGTCACCGCCGATGTCGGGTTGAACAAAGTGCGTGGCAATGTCCGGAGTGAACAACATGCTGCGCCAGCTGCTGGGGATGCGGAACTTGCGCAGGCCCAGTTCTTGCACCGGGTTGACCATGACGACTTGACCACCGCGGCGTCGCAGCTCGGCCAGACTAGTCATTAGCCGCGGATGGTTGCTGGCTGGATTACCGCCTAGGATGATTGCCAGGTCGCATCGCTCCAGATCGTCCAAGGTGACTGTGGCCGTGCCCGTGCCGAGGGACTGCTGCAGACCCACGCCACTGGCCTGATGACAGTAGTAGCTGCAGTTGTTGACGTTGTTCGTGCCGTAGAGCCGCGCCAGCAACTGCAGTAGGAATCCAGCTTCGTTGCTGCTGCGCCCGCTGAAATACCAAAACGTTTGCTCGGGTTGCAGCTGTCCCAGCTTGCGCTCGATACGCTCTAGAGCCTCGCGCCATGTAATGGTTGAATAGTGGGTCTGACCACGCTGCAGTAACACCGGTTGAATCAAGCGTCCGGCGGTCTCCAGTTGGCGTGGAGTCCATTGCTCCAGTTCTTCGACCGAATGTTTCGTCCAAAAGTCGGCGGTTATCGCCGGCTGCATGTCGGAGGCCATGGCCTGTAGCGACTTCTTGCACACCTCGGGAAATCGCCCGTGCTCGTTGACCATTCCGCCGGCTTGGCCGCCCATGCCCAGGGCGCAGGTCTTGCACGTATTCTTGGTCCGCATCGCGCGCCAGAATTTCCAGAAACCGCCGGCCTGTCTTGCTTTTCGCAGTGAATAGCGAATAGCCGCCCATCCGCCGCCGTTGTTGACTTGTCGCAAAGCTCAGTGCCCTTGGTTCGTGTGCCACTGACATCATCCGCGAAACGGCCAGTGCCCGCGAATCTGACTGACCAACTTAGCTGGACCGACGTGGAAACGCGACCGCAATCCAGCTGCTCTAGTCTTCGCGTTGGCCGTGACCAGGCGTTCCGTCAAATTGACGCCTGCGGCTATGCCACCCAAGAAAACTTTCTACAATCCGAACCTATCCGGGCAGGAATCCCGGTGGATAGGATCCCAGGTAGAGCCATGGCGCCGCGGCGATGGAGTGAGCCGACCGAGCAAGGGCCGGGTCTGACGGAAGAATCTGAGAGTTTCGAGACGAACATGAAAATTTTGGTGGTTGGCAGCGGTGGCCGTGAACATGCTCTCGCCTGGAAGATCCAGCAGAGCCCGCGAGTTACCGACGTGTTTGTGGCGCCCGGCAATGCGGGAACTGCCCGCGATGCGGTCAACGTCGACTTGGCCGCTGACGACATCCAGGGACTGATCAAGTTCGCCAAGACCGAGAAAATTGGGTTGACGGTCGTCGGGCCCGAAGCGCCCTTGGCACTGGGCATTGTCGACGCGTTTGAATCTGAAAAGCTGCGTGTGTTTGGTCCGACGCAAGCCGCCGCCCAATTGGAAAGCAGCAAAGCGTTTTGCAAAAATCTGCTGCGCCAAGCTGATGTGCCAACGGCGGACTTCCAAGTATTCCGCGACCCGGATGACGCGATGCGGTTCATCAAAGGTCGTTTTCCAGGCGAACGGGATCGTTGCCCAGTGGTCGTCAAGGCGGATGGCTTAGCCGCTGGTAAAGGCGTCAT
>JANQOL010000434.1 GCA_028289675.1 Pirellulaceae bacterium | reverse complement strand
CACTGTCTCCGTTGGACAAACTGGCTCCACTGGGCAGTGTCAGCGATGGCCCCATCTCGATCTCGAAGGCCTGACCATTGACGACCAGCGTTTCGCCGTCGACCAACCGAGTGCCTGCGATGGTGCGGATTTCCGGCCCACGACCACCTTGCAGTCCATAGCCAAAGCCGCCATTGGAGGAGAACTCAATACGTAGCTTGAGTCGATCTTGGCCGGCAAACAAGTCCAACGGCACGCGAGCTTGACGCCACTGACCATTGTTGTCGAACAAGGGCTGAACATCGGGGTTGCCCGTGAGCGGAGCGTCGAATTCGTCGTCGAAGAATCCGACGTTGGTGGCCGCTGGAGCCGGGTCGTTGTTCGTCGCCAGCAAGATCCACTGCCCATCTTCGCCCGAACCATACACGCGTAGTGAGTCTCGCATGTAATCGTCGGCATTGGTACCTAAGCCCAAATCGGAATCAGCTACTTCTGTTTCAAACCGGTAGTTGAAGTACAACGTCGGTAAGTCGCCCGCACTAATTCCATCCAAGCTGAACTCGGCACTCTCAAGTGCACCTGCCGCACCACCGGGGAAGTTGTAACTGTTTTGCAGCCCCGTAGAATTCGGGCCCGTCAGGTCACCTACGCCGTTGCGGGCAGGCGTTTCAAAACCGAAGTAGAGACTCGATCCGCCGTTGAAATTGGCCCGCGTGTCATTCGGTGTATCCGGCAGTCCGTGGCCAGGCTCAGTACCGCGGCGGTTGGACACGTGCCACAGGTTGAAGTCCAGCGAGGACATGGTCAGGCCATTGGCCCCGAACAAGCCCGTGCTGACGCTGGTGGCCCCGTTAGCGAAGACAGGCTGCAGCCGGCCATCAGTGTCAAAGGCATGAATATTGCCCGCCGAATCGATACCAAACAGCAACTGGCTGTAACGTCCGTTTTGCGTGTGTACGGGACCTTCGACCAAACCGGTGAAGTTGATGCCTACCAGATCGTAGGACGTATCCACGTAGGTCGCCACGTTGCCGGTCCGCAGCGCGATCGGGTTCTCGACGCGATACAAACCACCAGCGTCGCTGACAGCAAACATGGTGTTGCCAATCACTGCCACACCCGTCACGATGCCGCCCGGTGCGATTCCAATCTGGGACAACGGACCAGCGTCTTCGACGACCACACCCGACAATTGGATCTGGTCACCGGTGGCGGTCGCCGACAAATTCGGGATGCCCGATGCGTTGATGGCTTGGACAATCCGGGCCGCCACTGTTTCAGCGGTATCGCTGACCAGCACCCGAACGGCCACGTTGCCGCCCGCTACAGCGCCACTGCTGCCCACGTCGGTGAACAATCCGGCGGCCACCATGTCCGTGAAATCCGAAGTATTGGCGCCGCTGAAATTCATGCGGCCGGCTTCGTAGGAAACCGTGACACCGGCTCCCACGTTGTCGGCAATGGCTGTGATGAACTCACGTAGAGTGGCAGCTTCGGAAATGGGAATCGCCACGTTACCGGGAGCCACGCCCACTAGACCATCAACGGCCAAGCCCGTGCCCGTCACCGTGACCGGTTCGGTTGCCGAGGTGCCTAACAACGACAGTCGGTTGCTGTTGGGATTGAACTGCGCCTCCACGCCAAACCCAACTTGGGCATTAATGGCCGTGGCCAGAGCTTCGACCAAACCGCTCTGCGATGTTCCCGGGGTGTAGGGCACGCCGATGTTGCCCGCGCCAATAACTTGATTGTTGTTGTCGAATTCAAAAATACGTTCGACACCGCCCACATTCGTGATGCGAACCGTCGAGCCATCAGCCAGTTGGGTACCTGCCAGAGCGTTGACGACCACAACTGAACCGGTATCAAACTCATACGTCACACCGTCCAAACTGAACTGCAGCTCATCTTGGACGAACAGCCCGGCTTCCGGGTTGTAGTTGACGAACACCTCGGGACCGAGGTCGAATTCAAATCGAGTTTGGAATCCGCCGCCGTCTTCCACGATGAACACATCGCCGTCGTTAATGACGGGCACGGCAGGAGAATTCGCCGACGTAGCTGTCACCTCCCGAGCCAGCAATTGCGACGAGCGGCTCACAATGTTGCCCATTGGATGGAGCGTAAAGGTTTCGATGTAACCTCGCTCGCGTACTGCAGTTCCCGCCCCCAGCGCGGGCCCCAGCATCGTCTTGTCGTTGGCCGGAGCACTGGTAGGCGCACCGGTGTTTTCGTTGAACTCGTAAATCACATTCGAGAAATACGAAGGGCCGGGACGGTCAAACCCTGGTTGGCCATTGTTGTTGATGAACCGGGTGCCGACTTGATAAACGGGCTCTTCGCCGGGAGGCGTGGGGCGATTGCCCACCAAGATGCCACGTTCCTGGTTGCCGAAAATCGCAAAGGTAATCGCCTCGACGTTGATGCCGTCATCGCTGGCGACAACCATGGGCATACCCATGGCATCGAATTCCAAGTGCGAAGTTTGCAATCCGAGGGCACCGACGTTGGTGAACTGGGCCGTGGCCGGATCAATGTCGATGTAGTTGCTGAGCGTATCACGATCCACGTTCGGCGCGGCCAGCGATTCAATCACGCGGTTGTAAGCTCGCAGCTGTCCGTTGGGCCGGAAGTCGATATCTTGCACGTCGAAGCCACCGCGACCCACCTGACCGCGAACTTCACCGGTGAACGGATTGACGATGTAAACGTTCGTCAACTCCCTGCCCACATCTTGGCTGACGTAAACGGCGATGTCGTTCAGGTCAAAATCGACAATGGAATCGTTGGTATTGTCGTAGAACGTGGTTCCATCAAAGTCACCCGCCTTGGGGAACAGAATCGGAGTCAACGGCGGGTTGGCCGTCGAACCACCTTGGAAGCTGACGTGATCCTCCGCGATCAGCTCCACACCCTCGATCGGCTGCAATCGCATTTCTGGATCGGCGAAGTTGGGATCGGTGTAGGTTGCCAACACGGCCGGCACCATGTCGCTGTTGGTGACCGCCAGGAAGTACCGTCCAGCCGCCAACTCGTAAGCACCGATATAAGGATCCAGACTGCCAGCCGTGCCGCGCGATAGGTCAGCATTGTCCGCACCGTTCACGGGACTGGCTTGATCGTCGACCAATCCGCTGCCGAGTCCACCCAGGATCAGGTTGCCGTTGGCGTCAAACACGTACAGCGACGTGTCGGGACGTCCAATACCGTCAGCATAGTCCACATCAATGATGGTCGAGAAGTACTCTCGTAAAGCGGCGGGTGTAATGCCTGCGTAGCTAATGTCGAACGAGAACCAATCCACGTCCGTGAAGTTGTCCAAGTTGCCCGCCACGCTGATGGCCTGGCGGTTGGTTTCCAGGAGATTTCCAAGTGCCTGGGCGTTGGCAAATGTGTCGTTGCTCTCCGTGGCCGGGTCAACCGTTCCATCGCCGTCGATGTCCCGTACCTCGAGCTCCGAATTCTCACCCAACAGCGGTGAATTCCCGGGCACGCCCACCAACTGGAGTCCAGTGCTTGCAAAACGAATGTCAGCGTAGGTCAAGCTGGAGCCCGGCACTTCGTCGACTTCGCTCAGTCGGACTTGCAACTGGTAGGGTCCACTGGTCAGACCCGCGTCCAACAGACTGGGGTCCAACAGATTGGAAGATGGGTCGCCAGCGCCTAGGCTGCTACTGCGAACGCGAATGTGGTAGAGGTTGTTGGATCCGGCTTCACCCGGCAACCGAATCCGCAGCCCCGCGTCTTTGGGATTCGTGCTGAACAGATCCTTGGGTTGGCCCAAGGCACTGCTGTAGTAGAACTCGGGGGTACTCTTCCGCAGAGGATTAACGGTCTGATCCGCGAGGTCATTGGCGCGATACAGCAGCGAAGGATCCGCTTCTTCCAGCAAAGAACTGTCGGACAGTGCCAGCGTTCTTCCGTTGGCGTCCACCAGTTCAACGACCGTATCCAGCGAGTTGTCAGTGCGGTCAATATCCAACCAAACTTCCGTACCCGCATCAGCGCGGAAGCTGTAAACATCCACATCACTGGGCTTCGAAATGACACCTTCGACTTGGAAGCCTAGGCGATTGTTTTCATCGCCGGCTTTCTCGTTTGGAGCCAGTCCGCCCAGCATCTGGGCTTGGAACGGAGTCTCATTGGCAGAAGGCGAACTCGACAGCGGCGACTCGACCTCCGGTACAACCGCCACATTGCGGTCATTGCTATACGTGTCCAGCAGCACACTACGCCAATCACCTGAGCTGGCCGCCACGGCAGGGTTTCGCGGAACCAATTCCAAGAATCCAGTGACGACGGCTTCGGTAGCGTTCGGATCCACCCGCCAAGCAAAGGCAGTCGTGACATCTTCAGGACCATGCACGTCGCCCAATTGAGCATCGTTGAATGGCAGCAGGCTGGTCTCGTCGATGTTGCCGTCGATGGTGTAAGTCGTTCCAGCCCCGCCGATGGCAATCAACAGATCCGCGAACTCGTCCGCGGCCCAACCTTCGTAGGTGGCATTCTCCAACAATCCCGCCGACGCCTCATAGACGCCTCCTTGAGCGAAACCAATCCGCTCGGGGCCATCCAGCGTAAACGCCAGGAAGTCTTCTTCACCGGGAGTTCCGGTTTGGTACAAAATGTCGTCCGATACGCCTTGAACGTCTTCGTCCAAGTAGTTGATCACCTGCAGGTCACCCAGCGGCGCGGTACTGGTCAGGCTCACGGTATTGAACATGCGCGTATCGCCGTTTTCCATCCGCGATTCGACGCGCCAGTTAATCGTGCCGTTGGCTCCAGCAAAGTTACCTTCGCTGGCCACCAAGTCGGGTGCGATCAAAGTCGGCGGCAACGTGATGTTCGTGTTGGACAGATCCAAAGCGTTACCGTTAGCGCCAACGTCGACGAAATTCAAGAAGTCGAAAATCACGTCCAGATTGACGAACAACTGGGTTTCACCCTGAGCCGTAATGCCTCCGGCACCTCCAAACACGGCCGAACCGCCCGGTCCTACGTCAAACGAGAACTGCCCGGGAATCCCCGGGTCCACGTCGTTGTCAATCAACGTTCCGTTGTTGACTTCAGGTCCGGTCGGTAGACGAAACTCGGTTTCTACCGCCGTCGTTTCCGACTGCACATTGCCCGCCAGCGTAAAGCCAGCGCCGACGGTCGAATCCGCCAAACTGGTCAAGATGACCGGGAATCCGGGCTGTCCCACGACTTGGACAGCACCGCCAATTCGATTGGCATTGTCGAGAGGCCTGCCTGTCGCCGTGAAACCGGCGGTGGGACCATCTAACTTCACGACCAGGCTTTGATCCGAGGCACTGGCCAGCCGTAGGCCGCCGAATGCGTGATAGTCCGGAACGACAATTTCGTCCAACACGATGTGCACGATATCCGTATCATCCCACCAACCTTCGGTGGTCAGATTTCCGCCGCGGACTTGGAAACCGTTCAGCTCGTTTCGATCGAGCCGGTTCTCGGCGATCAATGGTCCTTTGTTGTTCACCGCTTCGGCGTAACGATCACCTCGGCCGCGGCTACGACCGTAGTCATCGACGTCCTGAAAATTCAGTGCACTGACGTTGGCGCTGATGGCTGGTCCCAAATTGTCCAAGATGACGTTGTCGACAATGATTGGCTGGGCGCCGCGGATGAAGACCGCACCTGGAGCGTTGGTACCTCGTCCTCCTCGATCGGGGTCGGTCGAGGTGGTCGCGCCATCGCCACTGTGCTCAACACGACTGTTCGTCAGTCGCAGATCACCTTGATGAACCTCGATAGCATTGAAATCCGAGAAGCCACCTTCGACGCGTGTGGTACCGCCACCGAATGCAACCACTGCATGGTCCAAACTGCCTTTGGACGTGTGTCCGATGTATATGCCACCCCAATCACCAGCAGCCGCGTTGAGCGAGCCCGCTTGATTGGCCGTATCAAAAGTACCTCCCGCTCCATAGCGAGCGTCGCGCAGCGAGGTGAAGACCACGGGATTGCCATCGGCGCCTTCGGCAATCAACTGAGCACCCATATCCACGTCAATGCGGGCACCCTGACTCTTGATGATCGTACCGGGATCGATTGCCAAGCGGGCATCCAGGCGTGATCCGACGCGTGCCAAGTCGTCTGCCAACACGGTGCCCAGCGTGCTGCCATCGTCCACAAAGGTCGTGCTGTTCGACGTCAGCTCCGCGATTAACTCGTAGGGTCCGTCTCCAGTATTGCTACTGCGGTAGATGCGATTGATGCCCAACGGCAAATTGGACAGCACAATGGAACCGGAACCGAATGCGAAGATGGTGGCCGAAGGCTCCGATGGAGCACTCTCTTGACCTGTGGCATCGACGGATGTGAAGCGGTAGTTGTAGGTACCGAAGGGCAGGGTACCGCCAACTTGCTCAGTCAGTGTGACCGCCACGCTAGGAGGCCCTTCGTTCAATAACACCACGCCCCCGGGCGTACCTTCCACTTCCAGGTTTTCCGGGATGTAGTGCACCACATCGGTGTCGTCAAAGCGACCTTGAACGGTCATCTTTTCCAGCTGCGTTCCAGCTGGCGTACGCACGCGAATCTGCAAGCCGTTGATCGAATTGCCGGTCAAGCGATTGTTGTTCAGCTCGGGACCGACGCGATCGTAGTCCACCGTAAACGAACCACCTGCTTGCTCCGCGGGCGAGTGAAAATTGGTTTCCAGGAAACTGTTCGGAGTCGCGCTCATGGCCGCGTCCGAGCTGCGGGTTACGGAGCTATACGTGACCGTGGGCCGGGCGTCAATCATCTGCACCGGTGAAATGGCCTGAGACACGCCATCGACCACAACCTGACCACCGCCATAGCGAATATCGGCGTGAGCCACCCAGTTGAGAAACTGCCCTCGCTCCTCCAGATTGGTCCGCGTGTCGAAGGAACTGTCCACACGATTGCGGAAATCGATTCCACCCCAATCCCCTGGGCTGGGCGTAACTCCGACCACGTTCGGATTCGCGTTCAGTCCCAACTCGCGATCATTCACACTGGTGATGTATACACTGCCGGAAATCGGCTCTCCCGCGGAGTTAGTCAGCACCTCGCCGTTGCTACCGACCAGGCTGGGCGTACCCAACACCAACAGGCTGCTACCGCTACGGTCGACATTGACGGACGTGCTACCGACGCCGATCCGCGAACGGCGCATCTTCAAGATGGCTCCCGCGTCGATCATCACCGCCACATCTTGGGGCACATCGAACGTGGCCCCGTCGGGCAGCGGTCGGCCTAGGTTGTCAAATCCGATTTCGTAAGCCTGATTGTCGGCTAACGTGCCGTGGTCTCCATCCGCGCCACCGTTGCCGACAATACGTACCACATCACCCGCTTGAGCAGCGGCTAGAGCGGCGCCAATATTTTGGTACGGCGCATTGAGTGTGCCAGCTCCGGGCGTTGTGGTGGCCTTGTCAACAAACTTGGTGTTGCTAGGACCCGAAGGTCGGAACCAGAAATTGAACACTCCGTCCGGTGCACCGTCTGCATCGCCATCAAAGGCAGTACCCGTGCCATCACGCAAGACACCTTGCGCCGGCGGCCGAAAGTCCATACGCAACTGATAACGTCCCTCCGAACGACCACCGATCCCTGTATCGGCAATGGTGGGGTCGTAGTCCGCGTTGCCGCTGGCACTGACACCGACGATATAGTTGCCTTGTGCTAGATCCAATTCCAAGTAGGAATCGGAGCTGTAGTAGTCGTCGTTGGCCGCAATTTCATCCCAACCACCGACGTCGTTCTGCTGATACAGCAAAATCTGCGAGTCCAGCAAACTGGCTTGCCCCATGCGTTCCGCAAACGCTTCGATGGAAATGCGTCCGTCGACGGGCAGCGAGAATTGATACAGGTCGATGTCCTTGCTGTCCGGACGGTACAAGAACTTGCCGTGAACGATGTCCGCATCACCCGGCAATACGATCTCCGTTCCCACACCGGGAGCGAAAACTGAATCAAACGATTGAATCGTCAGCTGCGCTACTTCGTCAGCCAGGCCCAAACCTAACATGCGACCGATGCCCTGCATGGCCGAACGCTGGAACGGACCGGCGAATTCATTGCGCGTCGAATCGCTGAAGTCCTGCAGATCCATCACCGCGGCCAGCTGGCCGTTGTTTCGCAGCGTACCGGCTTCGTAAGTGGTCAGACCGGGACCGTTCAATTCGATCACGCCGGGATCACCGCTGCCAACGACGTCTTCAAATGGCACAACCGCGCGCGTGTCGCCCACGGCTACGGTCATCCCCAAGTTCTCGCTTTCGACGAATCGCACGCCCAGGTACTGTTCGTACAGCGAGAACACCTCGCGGACTCGTTCCTTCTGCTGTTCGGTGATCGCGTTCAACAAATTGGTGTTGCTGAACACTCCCAGATTGTTCTGGAAGTTGTAGTACTGGACGCTGGTGCCGTCTTCGGCATCCGCGCCCAGTCGCAAGTTGTCTTGAAAGCGATTCTGGCGATTGCCGGGTTCATCGCTGCCTCCTGGAAAGTCCAGCAGCAGCGGTGTGGTGTTGTCGATTTCCGAATCGATCAAAACAGACTGCGCGCCAGTTCCACCCGGATCCCAGGATCCACTCAGATCCGTGGCCGCGGCGAACGTGTCGGCGGGATCCGTGACCAGCGCGTCCACCGTGGCCGGTCCGCCCGGAGCAGCTTCGCTGGTACCGACGCGCAAACGCAATTGCCCCGGCCCCAGCAAGGCGCCGGTGGTTGGATTCGTCAGTTCGTCCAAATTGCGGCTGAAGCTCAATTCAACCCGATCACCGTCCGGATAGTACCGAATCGAATTGGGCAATACGCGCACATCGTCCGTGTTGTCCAGCGTGTCCGCGGTGTGGAACAGCTGATAGAAATTGGGATCCAGGGCTCCACGGATGCCCGGCGTATTGGCTTTGAAGGTGATGATGTCCGAGCTTTGCAAGAACATCGGCGTTCGCAATTCGCGAAACTCGCTAAATGCAATCCCGTTGACGGAGGCGATATCGTCGACTTCGATGAGATTGTCATCGTTCAGGTAGACATCAATGCGATTGCGATTCTGCGACAACTGGTTGCCGTTGCGAGTGACCGGCTGCGGTACCACTGCTTCGATCTGGGCTCCCAAGTCAAGCTCGAAGGCCACGGAGCTCGACACGCCGTTGTTGAACGCCTCGCCATTCACGTTCCGCAACGTCCGCACGCCTTGGCCAAGAATCTCGATGCGATAACGGTCGTCCGGCAGGGCCTCGGCGAAGCGTAGAATGACTTCGCGGTCGGTATCCCCCAGGCCAACGTAGGCTGGAACAATCTCGACATCGGAAACACCCGTCAGCGACAACGGCGAATAGTTGATCGGAGCCGTGCCGATTCGGGTCGCGCCCAGACCACTGACCAGCTCGGCGGTCAGTAGCGCCGACGACTGCGAGTCATTGGCATTCAGCGCGTCGACAAATTCCTGGACACTGGTTGGGAAGCGGGGATTGCTGTTGATCTCGATGTTGACTTGCTTGCCGATCACACTGACGATCGGATTGCCCGCCCCACCGCGGTCGCGGGCGGTCACGTTGATCGTGATTCCCAGGCCCGCGTTGCCACTATCGCGAGACACCAGCCGCACTTCCAAGCCATTGCCCAGCCCAAAGTCGGTCGACGTTTTGGCTGCATTGGCACCGCTCAGCACGTAAGACCGTGCCGTATCTACCGTGCTGCCCACCCCGATGGTCGTCGAGCCGCGGAGGCGCAGCGCGTACACCAACTCGGTCGCGGGATTTTGCACTTGCGGGTCGAAGGCCTGCAACAGATCTTCCACCCGAGTCTCGAGCAACGGGTTGCTATTGAGTTCAATGTCAATGGTGCGACCATTGACGCGCACCACCGGTTCGCGATTGTCGCTGCGGAACACCGACGTGAATCGCAACTCGATGCCGTTGCCCACCTCGCCAGGCTCAGCGGCGAAGAACTCGACCAAGGTTTGATTATTGGTTCCCAAGTCGGTGGGCACGGAAGCCCGCTCGAAAACACCGTCCTCACCGCTCCGGATAACTCGAATGCCGTCGAGCGTCGTCGGATCAATTCCCGCGCTGTCGTCAAACCGGAATACGAGCTCGCGCGGCGACACATTCAGCACTTCACCGTTTTCGAGCAGGTCGCCCGCGTTGGGCTGGACCCCCAACAATTGCGGCCCTACGGCTAGCAGCTGACGTGCCTCCAAGGACTCCAGAAGGACGCGTCGCGAAGATTCGCGTTTGTGCAAGCGTTTGCGAGCCAATAGGTTACGCGATTTTGACAAACCACTGATGGCCATGAAAAAACCTCTTGACGGTGTGCTATAACAGCCGTTTGGGTACCGATGTACCAGCCCTAATCCCCGGTTTCAGATAAGCCGATTCGCAGTAATTTTCTGTCCTTCACCGGCTTCAAACCGGTGAATCCAGGGGGTTTAGGTGTTATGGGAAAATAAAATGCTGCGAAGTTGGATTGTAATCGGGCAAGTTGCGAATTCAACGAACCTGGCTCCGTTGTAGTTCAGACACTGGCAAGAACAAATTGCCCGACCGTCAAAAACCGCACCCTTGGACCCAGGGCTCCGCTGGCCTTGCTCCTTGCAGCGGGAACCACCACTACCATCGCACTCCTCAGCGCTACCGCTTCGACTGGCAAAGTGGTCAAAAAGTTCCCCATCCCAACATCTGCAGCACTTTTGGGTGGTTCACTTCATGGTCTGGCGGCTTGGTTTACGCTGAACCCTGGTAAATCAGTTAGGATTCGCGTCAACCGAGATCGGTTTCCGTAATTGGTCGTTTGCTGGCAGGGTTTCGTCCGTGTTATTTGGGGGAGGGATGAGCATGCATCGCATTACCGTGACTTGTCTGTTCGGAGCGATCATTGCTTGTAGCTGGATGGCTTCCAGGTTACCGGCCATCGATGAGTTTGAGGACCTGGTGACCATTTCTCGGTTGCCCGTCAGTCAACGGGAGATCGAGACCGCTTTTCGGCTGAGCCGGGGCAATGGCTGCGAAATCCTGCCGCCGGGCGAGCCGTTGGAGATCCGCACGTTCACGTCGACATTGACAGCCCGCGATCGGCGTGAGGCCAAGCGTCGGGTGCCCATTCCGGCCTCGCGTGCTAACTTGTTCTCCGTTGGGCTGGAGTTTGAATCGCGCGACCAAGCCGACTTGCCGGCGCTCAGCCGCGGCAAGATTGTCAGCTATCTTCAAGACAACTACGTTTTGATTCAGGGGCGCATTCGCCGCGATTTGCTGGATCGGAAACTGTATTACCACCACCGACCATTGGCACTGACCGCCCGCTATCGCGGCTCCCGGCTGACCCAAGCCTTTGAACCGATTGTGTCCAACACCATTCGTGAATTTCATGGATTGGGCCTGTTTGTGCCCGAGGGTCCAGGGCGGGACAAGCCGGAAAAGTTTCGCACGCTGGTGCTCTTGTTTCGCAGCGAAATGATGTCTTCGTTGGGAAGCAGTTCGCGGGAGACCCATGAATTCGTTTTTGTCCGCGGACGAGAGCGCGCGGCCGGCAGCTTGGATTCCCATCTCTTCGTGACCACTGAAAACCGCACTCAGCTGCACTATCTCCGCTCGGCGGCGCGCCCCACCAGCCCTCGGGGCACCCAGATTCTGGGACGCATCGCGGTGACTCGCTTCGACGCCTCGGGTTTGTATCCCAAGAGCTCGGCGACCCGCAGCTATCGTTTGGACACTCGTCGCCAGCTATCGGTCGATGCGCTGGACACCTACTGCGCCGAACAGGGTTTGCCCGGAGGCTTTGCGCGTCATGCAACCGTGGTGCTGGATGCCTTCATCGACGGCAAAATCACCGCAGCACCGGAATAACCGGCACAGTCAACCGGCTATTGGCGGGGTCACGTAAAGTATGCCGTCCCTGCCGACTGTAGGTCTTCTGCTTGTCGTATTGCTGAAGTGCAATTGGTTCGGGGCCGAGATTCAATCCGGCCGATGAAGCTGCTGACCAGTGCCGGATGGATCCGGCGGCAGCCACCTTCGGTTGGTTGCTTCGGTAACCAAGTTAGGGACGACGAACAGAAAGGTGCTAGGATGGCACCCCGAATCGCTCTGTTGCTGGGCGCGGTCTGTCTGCCGCTCAGCGGATGTGTGAGCATGGCTGGACTGCAAGACTGTCAGTACCGCCACACGCAACGCAAACGTGCCGCCGCTTCGTGGCGGCAATGCCATACGCTTGAGCAGCGGGCCTGTTTGAGCTCGCACTATGAAGCCGGCTACAAAGCGGGATTCTTCGACACCGCGACGGGCAGAGACTGCCGCGTACCACCGGTAGCGCCCCCCAAGTACTGGGCTGCCCGGTATCAATGCTGCGAGGGGCGGACTTGTGTCGAAGATTGGTTCCGCGGCTACCAGTGCGGCATTGCAGCTGCCCAGTCGAAAGGCTACCCGCCCTTTCACGAAGTTCCCGTGAGCGTGGACGCGCCGACGACCAACAAGACCGCCTGCGGCATGTGCTACGCATGCGATCCCTGCGAGTGCTCGTTGCAAAACGGCCCCGAGCTGCCCATGACGGGTCTGCCTGCCGGACTGCCCGTCGAGCGTACGATCCCACACCCGGATACTGCTCCCAGCATCTCGCAGCCTGTCGAGACAGCGCATCCCATCGATGATGCGGCCGGGCACAACGTGGTTATTCCCGCGCCCCAATTGGGACTGATTGGCGGCTCCGGCGCCGAGAACTTCACCATGATTGGTCCAGTTGATCCTAAACTGCTGCATAAGAAAACACCTCAGGTGATTACCGCCTCGGCCAAACTGCCCTCGAGATAAACGGTCGATCGAGCAATAGCTTTTAACGTCGAGCCTAGCGTCCCGCGCTAGGCTCAAAGACACGGACGTCTTTGGCCGACAGGCCGGCAACAGAACTACGGAAGGTCCAGGAATGCTATACGTGCGTCAAAACAACTTGCGGCACACTTCGCTACGATCCGCCCACCGGGTAACGCAGTTGCTTCTGCTAGGGCTGCTAACCTGCACTAGCTTGGGATGCATCACCTTTTCGCAGCAAGCCGTGCCAGCCAATCGACTGCCGCGTCAATTCGAGGCTCCGACGAAGTGCAATCTGAACCCCATCAACTTCTCGATGCTCGGGGCGGCTGACCGACAGGAGCACCGCATTGGTGCCGGTGACGTGCTGGCCATTACGGTGCAGGGCGTAATTCCACCCGATGCCAACGCCTTGCCGCCGGTGATCACCGGACAAGCCACCTTGGCCCGCGAATACTATCCACCGCTGGGCGCTATCAATGCACCCAACTTTGGTGTTCCCATTCACGTGCGGGAAGGCGGAAAGATACAGCTGCCACTGATTTCCATCCTGGAAGTCGGAGATTTGACGCTCAATGAAGCAGCCGAGGAAATCCGTTCGGCATATGTGGCCGCGGAAATCGCCCGCGAAGGCAAGGACCAAGTCAATGTGACGTTGCTGAGAAGTCGCGTAAATCGCGTGCTAGTGCTGCGTGAAGACGCTTCCACGGAAGCGGCCAACTTCATCCGCAAAGGCGAAGCCATCCAACACAAGCGTGGCAGTGCTGCGGTCATCGATTTGCCGGCGGGCGAAAGCGACGTGTTGCATGCCGTCGCCGCTACGGGAGGATTGCCCGGTGTCGACGCGTATAACGAAATCTGGGTTCTGCGCCGCGGGCAATTGGCTGACGGCGATGACGAACGAATCAAGAACTTAGTCGAGGACGGTGAATCGCCCTCAGACGCTTTGGAGACTGTCTCGTCTCACGTTGACGCGATTCGGATTCCGCTGAAGTTGTGCCCCGGTGAACCTATTCCGTTCTCGCCGGCCGACGTCGTGCTGCAGGA
>JANQOL010000412.1 GCA_028289675.1 Pirellulaceae bacterium | reverse complement strand
GTCGTGTTGGGCCAACGTTTTGAGGTAAGCCTCCGACGGGGCGTCCACCTGGTTGACGTCGCTGGCCGCAATCACCACGCGTTGGTCATGTTTGGCCAGCGCGTCGCACAACCGCCCCAACTGCTGCGACAACTGCGCGGGTTCAATTTGCCCGCCTTTGCGCAACGTAGCTTCAATGCCCTGGACGCCGATGGACTTGAGCCGTCTACCCAACTCACCAAATTCCAGCGTTTGGACGTGTTTGGCAAACACGGCTACAGGATGCTCAGCGGCTTGCTCTTTTGCTCGCGCCACCAAGCCAGAACTGGCCGCCACGCCACTGGCGGCCGCCCATTTCACGAAGCAACGACGGTTGGCAGGTGTCATGTGGTCAGGGTCCTGGTTGTGTTGATGGATTCTTCGTTGCGATTGGATAGCCACTTTTCTTTCGAATGCGCGTTTTTCGCGCACGTCCGTCTCCGATGCGGCTCGCACTAAGGTGGATCATAGCCACCGCGTTGCCAGGGGTGGCATCTCAGAACACGTTTCGTCCCCAGTATGGTACCACGCACGACGCCGTACTTCCGAATCGCGCCGATCATATACTCGCTGCACGTGGGTTGAAACTTGCAGTTTTGCCCTAGCAGGGGCGATATACCACGCTGATAGAAACGCAAGGTGGCGATGGCGCAGCGGCCGGGCATCCGAGCGACAACTTTCCAAATCCAAACGGCTCTGGTTCCAACAATGCGAACGAAGGGCAATGACATAATCAGAGGTCTCGGTCAAAAAATCCAAGTCCAACAAGACGCTGCAGGAACCGTGTGTTGCCTCTTTGGCACAGCTGTTCTTCGGTCAATTATGGTGGCAAGTCGTTGATCATACAGCAACGCGCGGCATGCCGAGCATCAACCGATGATACTTTGCAAGACATGGCCACCTACGTCCGTCAATCGAAAATCCCGCCCTTGAAAACGATAGGTTAGACGTTCGTGGTCGATTCCCAGTAGCCGCAACATCGTCGCGTGCAGATCGTTGACATGCACCGGACGTTCAATGGCCTCGTAGCCTAACTCGTCGGTGGCGCCATAGGTCAGACCGGGGCGAATCCCACCGCCGGCCATCCAGATCGAAAATCCTTTGATGTGATGGTCGCGGCCGGATCCCTGAGCCATCGGTGTTCGCCCGAATTCACCGCCCCAGATGACGAGCGTGTCATCTAGCATCCCCCGCTGCTTAAGATCTCGCATCAGGGCTGCTGTCCCCTGATCGACCAGCTTGGCAGTTGTCTGAGTACCCTTTTTCACACCACCATGATGGTCCCATCCGCGGTGATAGAGCTGGATAAACCGCACGCCTCGCTCGGCCAATCGACGGGCCAACAGACAGTTGGACGCAAAGCTACCGTCCCCGCCTTGTGTCCCATACATGTCCAGAATGTGCTGCGGTTCATCGGAGACGTCCATAAGCTCCGGTACGGAGGTTTGCATCTTGAAAGCCAACTCGTATTGGGCAATCCGCGTTCGAATCTCAGGATCTTGAAATGTGTCGCTCCCGATTTCATTCAATGCCTGGATGGAGCGAATGAGTCGCTGTTGCTGTTCCAAGCCAACACCTGGTGGATTGTTGACATACAGCACTGGATCGCCCTGGGACCGGAATTCAACCCCCTGAAAACGACTTGGCAAGAAGCCGCTGTGCCATTGCCGCGAAGCAATGGGTTGAGACTGTCCGCCACCGACGGAAGTGAGCACCACGTAGCCTGGCAAATTGTCCGTCTCGCTGCCCAATCCGTACAGCAACCAGGACCCCATGGACGGGCGCCCACTAATGCTGGTCCCCGTGTTCATCAGCGTGTGCGCGGGATCGTGATTGATCTGGTCGGTGTGCATCGAGCGGATGACGCAAATGTCATCTGCAATTTGGGCCGTATGGGGCAGAATCGAGCTCACTTCGATGCCACTCTGTCCATGGCGTCGGAACGCGTGCTGCGGCCCCAAGCATTTGAGTTGATCGCGTTGTCCCTGCAGCTGGGCGATCTGCTGTCCTTGCGTGAACGATTTGGGCATCGGCTGACCATCCAGCTGGGCCAACTTGGGTTTGTAGTCCAGCGTTTCCAGGTGGGACGCGCCACCGGCCATGCACAAGTGGATCACCCGTTTGCACGTGGGACGGTAGTGCAACGACCGCACCACGCCCTCAGTCGCAGCAGCAGCCGCACCGTCCATGGCGCGAACTTGATCTCCGCGCAGCAGGCTGCCCAGCGCCAGCGACCCTACGCCGATGGCTGCTCTCGACAAGAACGACCGTCGTAAAGAACTCTGTCGAAGTTGTTCTGCATCGACGAACCAAGATGCTTGCATGGCTCTACCTTAATTTCGCGTAACCATTTCATGCATGTTTAGCAAAGCGCGCGCCACGCTCGTCCAAGCCGCCAGTTCATGGATCTCCAGACGCGGATCAACGCGCGCTAGCCCCACATCCAATAGTTGCTCGGCTGCGTCCGGATCTGCCTGGTAGTTGGCCAACTCGGCGTCCAGCAGTCGCTCGAAAATCGCCCGCTCACTCGGCCGCGGCAAACGCGACAAACCACGCTTCATCATCCAGTCCAGCCGATCGCGAGTTGTGTCACCTCCGTCCAGCAACACGTTCTCTGCCAGCCGTCGAGATGCTTCGACGTAGGAGGGATCGTTCAGCAACACCAAGGCAGCCAAGGGTGTATTGGAACGCGGACGCTCCGCCGTGCATTCTTCTCTTGCGGGAGCGTCAAAAGCTTGCATAGCCGGATGCAAGAACTGTCGCTGCCAATGCGTGTACACACCCCGCCGGTACTGGTTACGGTCGGTGTCCGCTTGGTAGGTCCGCGTTGGAAAATTCAGATGCCGGTACAGGCCAGCCGGCTGGTAGGGTTTGACACTTCGACCGCCCATGTCCGTAACCAGCAAACCGCTGACGGCGAGCGCGTTGTCCCGGATCAACTCCGCGTCCAGACGGAAACGAGACTGCCGTGCCAACAAACGGTTGTAGGGATCTCGCTGCTCCAGGTCGGGTCGCATCAAGGATGACTGGCGATACGTACTGGACATGACGATCAACTTGATCATCCGCTTAACGTCCCAGCCCGACTCCATGAAGTCGACCGCCAGCGAATCTAGCAATTCTGGATGGCTAGGAACTTCTCCTTGAGAGCCAACGTCGTCTAGCACCTTGGACAAGCCGGCGCCGAAGTACAGTTTCCATAAACGATTGACAAACACACGGGCCGTCAATGGATTTCGCCGCGACGTCAACCACTCTGCCAAATCCAATCGGTTGGGGCGGCGATCAATCTCGGCATCAAAGGATGGCAAGAATTGAGGCACCGCCGGAGTCACCACCGGCCCCGACTTGTCCATCCAATTACCGCGATGCAAAACGCGCATCTCACGTGGCGCGACGGAAACGGTAATCAGCGACGTTCGAGTGTGCTGTTCCACAAGCGCTTGACGATCGCGCTCCGCCGCGGCCAACTCCTCACGCTCCGGCGCCAGCTGCGGTGCCACTTTGCGATAATGATTGTCAATCGCGGACTGTTGCGGCAAATTGCGCTCGGTTCGCCCCACTCGCAGCGCGCCAGCCACTTCGTCAGGCAATACGGACAGTTCCAGGCCCCCAGCCGGCGTCTCAACGGACGGCTCCGTAGTCCCCCACAACCGAAAGTGTCCCAGCGTATGCTTGGGGTTGGTGTGGTTTTGTTCGATGACAACTTGAAACCCGTCGGTCTGCAAGGGCCCCGCCAATTCAATTTCCAGGATCTGCGGCTGGCCAACTCCCGGCAGAATGGCCCAACCCCAGCTGGATCCGTGAATGTCGTCATCCACCGCGGCTTCTGCCGCCCATTTTCGGTACGGATTCTCCTTACCATCCGCCTGTTCGATGGACGCTCGAGCGGCGCGGATGGCCACCGCTGGGGCACTGTCGCCAACACCGTTCAGCACGCGTACTTCGCTGATGACAAAATTGCCGTTGCCCGCACGGCCAGGTCCCTGTTGCGGCAGGTCTTTGTGCGGCAGCACTTCGATGCGTAGCCGCGCCATCGGCATGGGTGCCGCATCAAAGGTCAGAGTGTACGTGTTTTGATTTGGATTCTTACCGGTGGCCAAGATGGAATGATCGGCTTGCGTTTTCAGGCGAGTTCCGTGCAGTGCTACTGCCGCCTGAGCTTCTAAGGGCACCCATTGGCTCAGCTCCTGACGGCGACGGCATTCCCACTCCAGCTGCTGCGGCTGGGCTTTCGTCACAGCGGAGTCCAGTGCTTTTTGGGCTGCCGCGATGCGCTCATCAACAGGTATCAGCAGCTGGGCCAGCTGATGATCGGGCACGTCAATCTGGGGTCCCCAGTTGCCGTCACGGTTGGCGCCCGAATACAGCCCTCGTTCTTTGATGTCCGCGAAAAATGCGGCGAATTGATAGAAATCTCGAGTGCTGAACGGATCAAATTTATGATCATGACATTCCGCGCAGCCCAACGTCGATCCCAGCCAGACCGTCGAAGCGTTGCGCACCCGGTCAGCCGCATACTTGGCCAAGTACTCTTCGGGTTGCACGCCACCCTCGGCAGACATCATGCCTAGCTTGTTATACCCAGATGCAATCAACTGATCGCGACTGGGTTCGGACAGTAAGTCTCCGGCCAGTTGTTCCCGAGTAAACTGATCGAATCGCATATTGTCATTGAATGCTTGAATGACATAGTCGCGATAAGGCGAAACTGACACATCTTGATCACCGTGGTAGCCGACCGTGTCGGCATAGCGCACTAGATCCAGCCAATACATGGCCATCCGCTCGCCAAAATGTGGTGATTTCAGCAAGCGGTCAACCGCTACCTCGTAGGCTTGCGGCGATGGGTCTGCTAGATAATCCTGCAACTCTTGCGGCGTGGGTGGTAGACCGATCAGGTCGAAATGAAGACGCCGCAGAAGCGTGACTCGATCCGCTTCCGGCGAGGGTTGCATTTGCTCGCGTTCCAGCTGACTGAGTACCCACAAGTCAATCCAATTCATGGGCCAATCCGCTGTTCGAACCTCTGGCAAGGCCGCTCGACTTGGCGGTTCGTAAGCCCAGTGAGCTTGCCACTCCGCACCTTGCTCGATCCACGCCCGCAACAGCATCTTTTCTCGATCCGACAACTGCTTGGGGTGTTCCCGTGGAGGCATGACGTCATCGCCATCGGCCAGCACTCGTCGGACCAGCTCACTTTGTGCGGGACTGCCTGGCTTGACTGCTTGATAGCCGCCGAGGTCCTCCAAGGCACCCTGCTGCGTGTCCAAACGCAGTTCAGTTTGCCGTTGCTCTTCGTCCGGTCCATGACAGGCAAAACACTTGTCCGACAGAATCGGTCGAATGTCCCGATTGAATTCAACATCGGCGGCCCCCAAATCCATCCAAGGGGACAACCAACACACCATGCAGGCCGCGCGAAAAACCGCGCGGTGTGGACCGCGAATACCAAACATAACGCTGAGCAGCCTCCAAGGTCGGCAATGAACGAAGCCGTCTTGTCTGATTTTAATCGCCCCGGCCATTCCCGTGGCTCCGCGGGCGTCCGACAATTCGGGGAAATGTCACCGGTGTTAGCAAAATCCAGTACAGCACCGGACAGGAAAGCCTACGACGGTACTGGACGGAATGCGGCGAAGTTTCGGAAAGCGCGTGGATTCACATAGGCGGAATTCTCAACACAGGATATGTTGAGCGAATGTACCCCAGTGGTCCACTCACCATCGAGCCTGGCACATGTCCAAACTGAAACCTTTTTACGAGAACGTGCAGGCGCACTACGATTTGTCGGACGACTTCTTTGCCCTGTTCCTCGACCCGACCCGGACGTACAGCTGTGCCTACTTTCGCGAAGAGTCGATGTCGCTCGAGGAGGCGCAACTGGCCAAGGTCGATTTGTCGTTGGGCAAATGCGATTTGCATGCCGGACAGACACTGCTAGATATCGGCTGCGGATGGGGTACTACCGCCATCCGCGCCGCTGAACAATATCAAGTCAACGCCATTGGTTTGACACTCAGCCGCAATCAGCACGTCTATGCCTCGGAACGGGCTGCCCAATTGGATTTGCCATCAAAGGTCGAGTTTCGGCTGCAAGGCTGGGAGGAATTCCAACAACCCGTTGATCGTATCGTCAGCATCGGGGCGTTTGAGCACTTTCGGTCGGAACGCCACGCCGCTTTTTTCGACAAGTGCCGCCAGATACTCCCCGAGCGTGGGCAGATGATGCTGCACACGATCGTGCTCAGCTCCGTAGAGCGTCTCAAGGAGTTACAAATCGAGATTACGGAAAAGGACGTGGAATTCGCCAAGTTCATTCGTCGTGAAATTTTCCCCGGCGGCCAACTGTGCAATCCAGAACGCATCGAAGCCATGGCGACCGAAGCCGGCTTTCGCGTCGTGCACACCGAAAGCTTGCGTCTACATTACGCTCGAACCTTGGACTGCTGGGCCGAAGAGCTGGAACGGCAACGAGCGGCTGCCATCGAGCTAACGTCCGAAGAAGTCTATGTGCGGTACCAAAAGTATCTGACTGGCTGCGCCCACTTTTTCCGCAAGGGCAATATCGACGTCATGCAGTTCACGTTGACGTGTGGCTAGTGGGAATCGATTTAGCCCACGCCCTGTTGGGTTAAGGCCCAAAGATTCCAGGAAACCTTGGGGTGCTCAACGCATTCGCTTTGACTTCGATCTCCGCCTTTAACGTCACCTGCTGGGGCTCCAAGCACTGTGTATTGTCACACGCTTGATAGCTGACTTGCACTTCCAAAGGATAACTACCGGCGACCGTCTGACGGGCAACTGTGACCGGCAAAACATATTGCACTTGGCCGCTTAGCGTGGTTACTGGCTGGGCAAGGATGTTGTCAAAACGAGTATCCCCAGACGGCTTCACGATCGATCCAAGAACAAACTCCGGTTTGGCTTGTAAAGTGACCATCGTCGGTTGGACGGTAGATGCCGAATCCAACGAATCTGATCCGTACAGGTGGAATCCATTGGCAACATTGACTTCGACCGCCAGCTTGAACTCCTCTCCGGGCGCAATTTCCGTCCGTGACGTAAATAGGCGCAGCCGCACGGCTTGATCCTCATGACTGTCGTCCGCTGGCGGCGCCGAAGCCGCCAATTCCGAGCGCGCCTGGCGGTCAAGGTATTGGACGTTGGCCAACACCAGATGCTCGACTTGTCGCGGCGAGCGGCGCATGAGCGCTGTAAAACTCTGCAAGGCACGTTCGGCCGAGGCCAGATAGCGTGTTTGTCCTGTGAGATCGTGCAGCCGCAACAACACTTGAACAGCAACTCCATTACCAACCGGCAGATTGCCACCGCCGGTCAAGTTCTTTGATCGCAGCAACAGCTCTTCGTGATGATGATTGGTAAAGAAAAATCCTCCTTGCCGCTCGTCTTCAAACAGCTCCAACAGTTGATCCGTGCAGCGCACAGCCTCGTCCTGCCACTTTGAATCACCGGTGGCAGCGTGCAGTTCCAGTAGAGCTTCTGCCAAAAACGCGTAGTCATTCAGATAGGCCGGAAGACTGGCTTGGTTCGCCCGCCAACTGCGATTGAGCTGACCGTCGACTTGCAGATGCTGCAAGACAAATTCAGCCGCCTTCTGCGCCGCGGCCGTGTAGCGTGGTTCGCCGAAGACCTTGCCCGCTCGAGCTAACGAGGAAATCATCAGGCCATTCCACGCGGTCAGTACTTTATCGTCCAGGTGCGGATACTCGCGGTGTGTTCGAGCTTGAATCAATGCGTCGCGCAGCGGCGGCCAACGCGGATCGGGTGGATCATTCAGCTGCTCTAGGCGCAGGTACGGGATATTCGTTCCGTTGCGCTCGCCAGTCGCTTCTTCGGCAAAGTTCCCTGTCGCCTCAAAATGGAAATGCTGCTCAAAAAAGACTGCGTCTTCCGAACTTAAGACCTGCTTCAGCTCGTCCGCAGACCAGGTGTAGTAACGACCTTCCTCACCATCTTCGCTTTCGGAATCGATAGCCGAATAAAACCCACCCTGTTCATGCGTCATCTCGCGCTGCAACCATCCAAAAATGTCTTCCACAGCCTCGCGATACAACGGCTTCTCGGTGACGGCGTAGGCTTCCGTGTAGGCGCGCATGAGCTGTCCGTTGTCGTACAACATCTTTTCGAAATGTGGCAGGAACCAACGTTCATCGGTTGAGTAGCGGTGGAACCCGCCGCCAACATGATCGTGGACTCCGCCGCACCACATGGCGTCGAGCGTCCGAGTCATCATAGTACGAGCGGTCGAATCGCCCTGGGCTGCGGCATGTGCCAACAACCGCAGCATGCCGTGTGGCGGGAACTTGGGCCGTGTGCCAAAACCACCATGTTCCGCGTCATACGTCTGTTCGAGCTCGGCCATCAACCGCAGTATGGGTTGCTGGTCAAGCACCATGCTTTGCGAAACCTCCACCGCGGACGCTTCTCGAATCGCGTCGGCCAGGGAATTCGCCTGCTTGTCGACTGCTTCCGCTTGCACGCGAAACACTTGTGAAAGCTGTAGCAGCGCGCTCTTGAATTGCTCTCGAGGAAAATACGTACCTGCCATCCACGGTCGTCCGTCTACCGTGAGCCAAACAGAATTGGGCCAACCGCCGCGGCCGGTCAGCAACTGAGTCGCCAACATAAGTTGCTCGTCGATATCCGGCCGCTCCTCTCGGTCGACTTTGATGGCGACGTAGTGTTCGTTCAGGATCTTGGCGACTTCTTCGTTTTCAAACGACTCGCGCTCCATCACATGGCACCAATAGCACGTGGAATAGCCGATGGAGACGAAGATGGGCTTGTTTTCGGCTTTAGCCTTGGCGAACGCTGCTGGCCCCCAAGGCATCCAGTGGACTGGATTGTGCGCGTGCTGCAGCAAGTAGGGACTCGTCGAATGGATCAACTCGTTCGTATACTGGTGTAGCTCCTGATCCTGGACCTGCGCTTGAACTTGCCGTGCAGGCGCGCCACAACCGGAGAGCCAGGCAACCAATAGTCCGGCACAGATAAACAACCAATGAGTACTTCCGTCACTATGTCGCATCAGTTCGCTCTCTGAATCGGTTGAGGCTCTGTTCGGTAATCCATGAGCGGTAACGCTCTAGCGGCCGGTCCGATCGACATCCGAGCCAAACCCGCGGCTCGCGGCCTACGAATTCAAGTTCCCAGGGACCAACTATCAAGCTGAGCCTGGCATGATCGATGTTGGCAAAAGACATTCACCATGAAAACCATTATTACCGATTACCATTCTGCGGAAGCAGATATTCGGCAGGTTCGCGATCAAGTATTCGTCGTTGAACAGCAGATCGATCGCGACCTGGAATTTGATGACCGCGATTTCGTGTGCCGCCATGCCGTGGCGTATCACGCCGAGGTACCAGTTGCCACCGGTCGGGTTGATTTGGAAAAAGGCGGCAAAGTCGGTCGAGTTGCCGTGCTCCGGGAATTCCGTCGACAAGGATATGGACGACAGGTTATGCTGGCCTTGGAGGAGGCGGCTGGCCAGCACCAATGTTCCGAGGTCTGGTTTCACGCCCAACTGTCGGCGGTGTCCTTTTACCTGGCTTTGGGCTACCGCATCGACGGGCCCGAATTCGAAGAAGCCAACATCCCGCACGTCGTCATGCGCAAGGCGCTCAACTGAATCAAAACCAATTCGTCGCCGCACTCCGCGGTCAACGACCATCCATCATGAATTTGATCGATGACAACCCAAATCCAGCTCCCTCGCTGCACGGCAAGCAGCTGAGTCTGCTGGAACTATTCTTTATGACCACCTGCGCTGCCGTGCTGGTGGGGGTCTACCAGTTCCTCAGTCCGATGATCGCAGGAATCCTGGGATGCCTGCTGGTATCCGCTGGCTGCGTGCGCTGGTTGGGATGTTACAACTTGTTGACTGGCGGACTGACCGGATTTGCAGTGGCCTTCGCGTTGTCACTGGTCTGGATCATCTTCAGTCAGCTCGCACCCAGTGCGTCCATTGCACTGGTGCTGTTCTGCCCAGCAACCGGCTATGTTCTGGGCGCTATGGTCGCCGAATTGTCGCACAACTTGTTCTAGTGCGAGTCCTCCATCTCTATCCATAGAGTACCGTCACGAACCTCGATGGCGTAGGTTTCGAGCATCTGTTTCCCGGTCAACAGATTTTGTCCGTTCGTGATGTCATATTGCCATCCATGCCACGGGCAGGTCAGGCAGTGTCCGTCGACGGCGCCCTGCGCGAGCGGACCACCCTGATGCGCGCACATTCCATCGAGTGCAAAAAAGCGATTGTCGGTATGGAAGACAGCAATGATCTGCTGCCCAATGACAAACTCCTTTGCCGAACCACTAGGCACCTCGGCGGCGCTGCACAACTCAAACCAAGCCAAGCAACTATTCCTTGGCCAACGAGGCTTTGACGAGTTGCCGGTCGTTTCTGGCAAAAACACTCTGCTCCGCGAAAGCGGGATGGGACCAGCAAACACCATCACGCCGATTGAGTTGTTCCTTGGTTGGCTGAATCAACTGGCAGCGGTCCAGGATCCGCAGACCTTCCGGAGAGAGCTCGGCCAGCAGCAACTCGCCACTTTCATTGAACATCCACACACGGCCGGCTTGGCGAACCATATGAATCGTCGCCCAACGATTTCGCGGTACGGCAGTCGCATCCTCCCAAACTCGTTTTCCAGTCGCCGCCTCCAGACACCTAAACTCACCGTAGCTGTCGACGGCGTAGATGTATCCATCTTGAACGATTGGAGTGCCGATCATGGCATGCACCCCATAGACTCCTGGCTGGTCCGTACGTCCGGTGCCAAGTGTCGCGAAAGCGGCTCCCGTCTTTTTCTCGTCCTTACCAAGAGCTCTCCACACGCGCTCGATCTTCAACTCAGCCGCGTCCGCGCGAACCATCAGTGAACCATCGTAAAAACTGGAGACAAAAATCTGCCCTTCATCGATGGCAGGTGTTCCGATACCGATAGGCATCCGCGTCGGCAGCATGGGGTGAGCCCAGTGCACTCTTCCGCTGCGCGGATCCAACCCGGACAGACTCTCGCCGGTCCAGCACACCAACACATCCTGGCCTGCCTGTTCAATCAACACCGGCGAGGAATAGCCGGCCGCTTCATCCAGTGCTCGCCAGACTTCCTCACCCGTCGACTTCTCGAACGCCACTATGCAGGCACCTTGACCACCGGCAACTTGCAAGATGACCAGATCTTCAAAGACAAGCGGCGACGCGGCGATGCCCCAGATGGGCATCTGGACATCGTAGGCCTCCGTCAGTTTGACGTCCCACAACACTTGGCCGGTAGCTACCTGCAAACAGTGCACATGTCCCATCGCCCCGACGGCCCAAGCACGGTCGCCTTCGATGGTTACGCTCGCGCGGGGCCCGGCGGTGTAACTGATCGTATAGCGCACTGGATACTCGTGCTTCCACAACAGCTGTCCATTCTGAGAGTCAAAGCACAGAATCCGCTCGCTCTGCGCGGGCTGCATCTGACGATCCATGACAAACACTCGTCCATCGGCTACCGTTGGTCCGTTGTATCCTGGGCCAATGTCAACCGACCAGGTGATGGGCAGCTGTCCGTCTGGCAATTCATCCACGATTCCATCAGCGGCCCACACTCCGTTCCGCGCCGGCCCGCGCCATTGCGGCCAGTCTTCGGCCCACGCTTCAGACAAGCCGCTGCAGCCTAGACAGCAGCTCAATACCGCGGTCAGCCAGCGTGTTCGACAAAACAGCAATCTCATGAGATTTCTTTCCGGCGGTCTGAGCACACTTCGAACTAGTTAGAATCCGCAAGCCCCAGGGAACCGTCAGCTTGTTGAGCTTGCCCGAATGCAGGCAACCTCACCCTCGGATTCTCCGATCTAATTGATGCGTCCGAACGACTGCCTGAGCGGTGGAATACCAACGGGCATACGAATTCACCGCCAGATTATATCGGCCTTGTTCAGGTCTGTCGAAGCGATGCCTGCGGACCGGGGCCCTGTGAGTCGCACGCGCCTAATCGGCCCGCCGAAGCCATCGGATGGCAAGCTCAAGTCGGCACCACCTTCGCCACCTAGATCGCCCAAAAATCCCCCTGGCCTGGGTCGGCTTGGGCTACACTATGGGGCACTGCCATTCGGTCGCGAACAACATTCATCACCGATCCTGATCAGATGCCCAACCAAGTCACTTGCCCCAACGGACATCCACTGTTGATCGGAGATCTAGAGGCTGGTCAACAACTGGTGTGCCCCCATTGTGCCGCCAGCGTGACCATTCCTGATGCGAATTCCTACGCGTCTGCTACCGGTCTGGCTCCTGATCCCATCGGCGTCGATTTTCCGGACCTGACCGCTGAAGATCTGCCGGAAATCACCCTGCCCACGGCTGATTTGGGAGCCGCCGCCTCGCCAACTTGGGACCCTTCGACACTGCAGACCGATACCGCAGAATCAGCGGCGCCAGTCGCCGACGAACGGACACCGTTTCCTTGGTCAGACTATCTGACCGCACCAATGGTCGCGTTTCTTGGGGCACTGGTTCTCGGTGCCGGTGTACTGATGATTTTGCTGGTCGCCATGGTGTTTTCATCCGGCTCGCCCAACGATGGCGTGGCCGTGGCCGGAAACGAGCTATCTGGTGAACCGGAGGTAAGACGTGTTCCTCGGCGTTCGCGCCGCCAACGACAACCAGCACCGGCGGCCAATCAGCCAGCGCCGGCGGCCAACGCACAAGCCACAGTCCAGCAGCGAGTGGTCGTGCAAAATGGTGGAGCTTCGCCTCGCCAGGAGCCGCCGCATGCCGATTCGCCGATCACCGCGCCCAAGTTGGTTCTTCCGACAGCCCAAAATTCGCGGCGTCGCAACGACCAAGGTCACAGTCTGCGGAAGACCGGGGCAGCCAAAGGATTGGAGACGTGTATGCTGGCCGAACCCAGCTGGGGTTGCGCCTACGATCCGACTGGAGGCACATTAGCGGTACTGAGTGACAAGGCGGGCGTTCTACTATTCGACGTCGTGGACCTTGACACGGGCAACCTGGATCCGCGGATCATTCCACTACCGCATCCGGGCAGCGACATTTGCCTGAAGAACGCCAATGGAAAAGCTCTGTTCCTGGTGTCCAGTCATCAGTCGCCATTGATCCAAGTTATTGACGCGTCCGCAGGCAAGATCGTGACGGAAGTCGAAGTCCTCGGACCGCCTGGCATTGTTAGGCTGGTCACCAGCTCGCGGCCCAACGACCCCTATTTGTTTTTCCTGGGTCACAGAGATCGTCGTCGGACGCATGCGTGGGCCAATCGGCTGGGCCGAATTCAGTTGTCGACCAAGGAGATTGTCGGTCCCAGCCTGCAGACCTGGGATAACGTCACCGCCGGTCACGATGGCCAGCTACTGGCCAGCCGCAAAGACAATCTATTCGCACTACGGCTGAACGCTGCACAGACCCACTGGACCTCGTTCCCGATCGGTGAGAAATCTCCCCAACAAAAGCACGCATTACCTGCCGATTTGGGAGAAACCTACGGATGGGCGACCGATTTTCAATCTCAGCTGGGAGATTTCGAGCCACGAATCGCCTTTAACAAACTCCCTATTGCCGTGGGCTGGGGCCTATCCGGTGTACAACTTCGTTCCATGAGCGACTACCAGCTGATCGGTCAGCTGGTCTTGGACCCTCGGTGGAAACGCGCCAGTCCGGCGCAAAACGCATCGGGGCGGATTACCGAGCTGTATCCGCGCTATTCGACGTGCACTAAGTTCATCGCCGACGAAACTCGCCAACAGTTTCTGTTGCTCGTTCACGACCAGCTGTTGCTGGCCAAGCTGGCCGACATCAACCTTCGAAACCCTCCGTCTGAACAGGACAGCCGACTGATCGTCAGGCACCCCACGCCCATGGTACTGACGACCGGCCAGGAAGTTCGGTTCCCGTTGCAAGCAGCCTCTGAGGGAGCGTCGATCGAATTGATCGACGTCATCCGTGAACCCTCACACGATGACATGCGCAACCTGAAAGCACCGGTGGCGCGCGAGCGCCAACTGGGCATCGAGAACGGCCACTTCTACTGGACACCGGACATCCACGACATGGGCCGCTGCAAAGTCAGCTTTCGTGTCACCGATGGCGACCAAACTAGAACCTGGGATTGGCGGCCGCAGGTAGGCTTGCCTTCTCTGCCAGTTCCGTTTTGGGCAACCGGCATCCGCGCCGACTACGAAGACACCAGTGCCATTGTGTGGGGCGCGGACAGCTCCGAAGTCCCGCCCGCCAAAGCCAGTCGGTACTTTGTGGCCGCCGTCGATTTGACGACGAGTCAGGTGACTCAGCAAATGGAAGTCGATCAGCCCGTGCAGCATGCCGTGCAGGTTGGCGACGATGTCATCGTGTGCCATCGTCGAGCCGGAAGCACCTCCCTTCACGGCACGACTACGATTACGCGCTACCAAATGGAGACCGAACAAAAACAAGCCAGCGTGCAAGCCAATTTCTGCCGCAGTATGGACGTATTGGGTGACAAGTATTTGATCACGGTTGCACCCCACAACAGTTCCAGCTGCTTTGAAGCCGACACGCTATTGGAGCTGAAGAACCAAGTTCGGTCTTCATCCGTGTGGCAACTACAAGCCAGCTCGTGGGGCAGCCATTTGGTCTGGAATGGAATCATGTGGGATCGCGACATGCGAACTCCGATGCTGTTCGTGGCACCTACGTTCGTTAGCAACGCGCGGACTCCCTATAGCATCCATAACGCATTGAACGGCAGGATCTCCTTGGCCCAGTCGGGTCCAGATCTTTGGATTTGGCACACCGACGGAACCTCGGCGCCGTCCACACCCTCCTATCCTCAGCGGCGTTGTTTGCAGTACCATCCCGCTCTAGTGGAGTATCGACGGGGTGAGTTGATTTGCACGAACTGGGTAAACACGTCTTTACCGCCAACGGAAAGAGAAACGCGGCTGAGGATCAAGCCCGCAAATCCCCGCAGCATCCTTGAGCCATGGGATATCAGCGATACGGCCACATCGCTCTACTTCGTCAACGAAGGCCGCGTGCACCACTTGCCCATTCGCGACTTCGTTCCCGAAGAGCTTCCCTTTCGGTTCATCCCGAAACAGAGCGACTTCGTATTGGATGGCAACAAGACCGTTCGGTTGAAATACCATGCGCCCGGCGCGAATCGCTATTGGCTGCAAGTCTACCTGGACCATGGCAGCACGCCCACCTGGCAGGAAGAATCTAAGACTGGATCGTTTCAAGTCAAATTGAACGACTTCCGACGCTTGAGGAGCTTACTTACCAGTCTGGCCCGCACTTCATCAAGTCGCCCAGATCCGTTGCAAATACAGTCTTACATTGATCAGATCGAACCAACACTGAAACAGCTGGAACGCCGACTACCCCGAGGAATTCCAGTACCAGTGCGTGTTGTTGTTATGGCTCAACACGCCGATGGAATTCAGCGTGCCGCGCTGCAGCACTATTACTTTGTGACCCTTCCTCAGCAGTTTCTAATGCCCGCCCGCTGAGCTTTGTTCAACGAACGTTACCAAATCTATCTATGCTGGCAATCGTTGTCTCTTTATTCGCGCGCAGTAATTTCTTAGGGAAATGGCCTTGGCAACCTGTCCGTCTGACGCCCACACAAAACTAGAAGTTTTCAAAGATTATTTTCTTGTTTCCGTTTGATGTAGCGGTATGTTGAATGTCGTTCGGTCCTAATCGGACATCTATCAGGCAATAAAGTGAACCTGTTGTCAGCAACGTCAAAACGGAGAACTGCTATGCGTGCGAGAATCGCTTGGGGATTTGGATTGGCTTTCCTGGTAACTTCTTTCTTCTCGGTTCAAGCTCAAGTCGAGTATCCCGACTGCCGGCGAGGATACACGGATTGCAATACCTATGATGGCAATGACAACGGATCCAACGGAATGTGCTGCGTGAGCATCTGCAATGACTACTATCGGCAGTCCGGCTGCGACGAGTACGAAGGCGCCAAAGCGATATCGGATCCCGACCTGCGATGTGCGATCAAAGTGATGTGGATCAACAACATGTGCGACGACGACGAGCAGGACGTTTGCGGCGGTAACGTCGCCATCTTTGACTGCGAAGAACAACCTTGCCCGTAGAGACGCTCGCGGTTGGGCCGCCGTCAAAGACATGGCGGCGACGACATGTCGTGGAGAAAAGATCGATGGTTCACCAGACGCTGTTGGGTCGCCGGGTCGCTAGCGTGGGCTTGTTGCTCAGCCTGACCACCGGAGCTTGGTTGTCGGCGGCCGGCGAAGATTCAACACGTCCGAAGTCCATCGCCGAATTGCTGAACCGGGTTTTTCGCACGGCCAACTCGCTGCAAAGCCAGTCGTATCGCGTCGTACAAACCGACTCTTTGGGACGTGTCTCGGAGCTGCGCTATGTGCGTGATGGTGCCCGTTTTCGGATCGACCGTCACGACCTATCTGGGAATGTCATCGGTCAGGAATCTCTTGACCCAATGCGCTTCTCGGTCAGCTTTGACGGAGAAGGATTCCAACATGTGGCGCACGCCAATAAAAAACTAGTTCGGTCGTCCTCGCGCCGCACCATGGGAGCGAACGACCCGTTTCTGACCTGCTACAAATGGCTGACGGCCAGCCGGTGCCACAAGACGGCTTGGTCAGCACTGAGCAGCCAAGCTCAGTGGAGCGAATGCTTTGAAGTGGCATTGTTGGTTTCACAAGATGACCAACACATGGTCGTCGACTTCCCCCACGTGTGTATTGGCAAAGGGTTCGTATTTCGAGTTCATTTCTCGGTTGCGCATCAGTTTTTTCCGGAACGCGTGCAGTATCTCAATACGGAATCCAAGCGTGTTGGCTCGGAGCCTGTGGCGCGCGATTTTGTAGAGTACGAAAGCAATGGGAGCACCTATTCTTTCCCTTCCTATGTCGAATTTGAGCAGTTTGGCGAGGAAGGAGAATCGCTGAGCATCCGGTCGCAATATGAGATACAGCGTGAAAGTATCGAGCTGAATCAGCCAGTCACAGACGACGTTTTTGACTTGGCGCAAGATACCGAAGTGGTGTTTACCTTGGACGTGGATAAAAACAAGCAGCGGCATCAAGAGATCCTAGAAGCCAAAGCGAAGCTTGAGGCCGAGCGTCCAAGGCCCAGTGGCTCCGGCAAGTTGATTCTAGTTGCATTGAATGTCGCTATCGCATCGGCGGCGGTTTGGTTCCTTTGGAAGCGCGGCGACTCACAATGAAGTCCAAGTCATTGAAGATCCTGGCAACGTTGCTGATTGTTGGCTGGTGCGTGGTTTCTGTCGAGTACATTCTGCGGGAACCTGATTTGGAGATTTCCCGAACCACGTTGTCAGTCGATCCCGACCAGCCCATCGATGAATTCAGCGAAAGCGTTTTGCTGACCAATCGAGGCCGAGCCCCGCTAAAGGTCTGGGCGATCAAGAAAACCTGCTCCTGTGTGAACGCCTCGCTAGGATCCAAGATTATTCAGCCCGGAGACGTTACTGAACTGTCGATTTCGCTAGACAAATTCCCAGTTCACAGTGCTTCGTTGCTACTAGCCACCAACGATCCAGATCTATCAACGGTCAAAATATGGATCGAACCGGATGAGGGGTGAATAAGCTCTCGTCGACGCCCGGCCGATGGATAGCCAACTTCCGCAGCTGGCTTTCCGTGCCATGGATGGCCGGCGTGATCACCGGTCTCTTCGCTGCATATTTTGCGGTGTTCTCGGATCAGGTCGTCGAGGCGCCTTTTCTGGTCGCTGCTGAAAATGGCCATATTGCTGACGCGATTCTGGCCGGCAGAGGCTTTGCCGACCCCTTCGGCGTGCCTTCCGGTCCGACAGCTTGGATGCCTCCCGCATTTCCCTACCTGCTCGCCTTGCTGAAAGCTGCCACTGGGGACGATGTTCAATCGCTAGTTCGCCTGCTGTGGTGCCTACGCTTGGCAACCGTCTTTGTGACTTGCCTGATCGTGCTGGATGCGGGAGACAAACTAAACCGATGGCTGCCGGCGACGGTCATTCTCTGCGGCGGATTGGGATTCCATGGGAGGGAGCTGTTTGAAGAGCACAGCGAGTCTTGGTTCTACCTGGCAGTTGCCAACGGCGTCTGGCTAGCTGAATGCTACGGACGCAGGGTGCTGATGACTTGGAGCAGAGCGATCGTGGTAGGAGCGGTGGCTGCGGTCGCCGCACTGTGTCATCCCATTTTGGGCGCCGTCGGCATCGCTCTTCGACTGTACGGAACTTGTCTGGAGAGAGACACACAAAGCGTCAGCGACACACGCACCGATCAAAAAACCAAGCTACTGCACCTGAGTCTGTATCTGCTTGCTGCCATTGTGATCATACTGCCCTGGACTATCCGCAATCGATATGTGCTGGGCGCTTGGATGCCTATCAAGTCCAATGCGGCGTTTGAAGTATGGCAATCTCAGTGTCTGGACAACGATGGTCTATTGGACAACCTCACACTGGCCTCCCACCCGTATTCCGCACCAGATGGACTCCGGCTGCGATTCTTGAACGCCGGCGAAGTGAGTTTTCAGGATTGGGCCTGGCAAGAGAGCTGGCAATCAATACAGGCCAATCCCGCTGGTTGGCTGCAGCGGGTCGGCCATCGATTCGTCGCGGCCTGCCTACTGTATCAACCCACCCACGTCCGCGGCGAACCCCAGCCCGCGTTGCTAGCCATCAAGCGAGTTGTTTCGTCGCTTCCGTTTCTAGCATGCTTCTTCCTGATCGTTTTTGTTAGACACTGGAATTCAACGACCTTGCCGTTACTCGTCAACTACTGCGTCTACTTGACTCCGTTCATCTTGATCAGCTACGTCGACCGCTATGCCCTACCGCTGTTGACGGTGAAGCTGCTGCTGGTACTGTCGGCAGTTCACACGATTCTGGCAGGCGACCTTCGCTCAGCCGCGAATGCGAATCGATCGGCAAGTTTTCATCGACGCCCTGCTGGCTAATGATGTTCTGGCAGTCCCGAGTGCATCGATTTGGCCGTATTTGCCATTGTTTTCTTTTGGCACTGTTTAGCGGTCAGCCGCAGGCGTACATACCCGCAAGCCAAGTACGCCTGCGGCTGACTGCTAAACAACATGCCGTTGCATTTTCGGCCCGAATGCTAATTGACGCCACCAAAACGACGCTGGATTAGAACAACGAAAGTTGCCCGCCGGGTTTGGCAGGGGGAGCAAACTGGGAGCAGTCCAGCGGCGGTGTGCGACGAGCCAAGTCAAATTTTCGTGCAAAGATCTTGAAGGTATTTGCCAAGTGGTCGGCAAAGTTCCCGCTACCACGCATACGCTGCCCAAATCGACTTTGATTCAACGCTCCGTCGCGCGTGTTTTGTATCAAAGAGTTGACTTTTTCGTAGTGGTCGGGCGCGCACCGTTGCAACCACTCCAAGAAAACCGGCGCCACCGTGGTCGGCAATCTAAGTAGCACGTACCCGGCGTAGGTGGCGCCATGCTCGCGGGCGGCTTCCAACAGAGCAGGAATCTCACTGTCATTCAGCCCGGGAATAATGGGAGCAGTCATCACAGTCACTTCCACGCCTGCTTGAGACAATTCGCTGATGGCTCGCAAGCGAGCTGCCGGGCTGCTAGTGCGGGGCTCCAGCTGCCGACTCAGTGACTGATCCAGAGTTGTCAAACTGATGGCGACACGTGTTTGTCGCTTGCCCGCCATGTCGGCCAGCACATCCAACTCGCGGGTCACCAGCGCATTCTTGGTAATGATACTGACCGGCTGATTGAACCGCGCCGCAACCTCCACGCAGGCGCGAGCAATGCGAAACTGACGTTCGGCCGGCTGATAGCTATCCGTCACGCCCGACATCATAATTGGTTCGCACTGCCAAGTTCGCTTGCGAAGCTGCTGCGCGAGTAACTCACCAGCTCGCTGTTTGACAAAGATCTTGGACTCGAAGTCCAGTCCGGCATTCAACCCAAAGTACTCGTGAGTTGGTCGTGCGTAGCAGTACGCGCACCCATGGCCGCAACCGCGATAAGGGTTGAGGCTGTAGCGAAAAGGAATATCTGGACTGTGGTTCTCGGACAGGATGGTTCGCGAATCGTCGACCAAGTACTCGGTAGGCACGCGACACAGCTGTTCCACGAACTCTTGATCACCCTCCATGTGGTCAAAATCGTCTTCGACCTCAATCTTCAGAAATCGATTGGCGGGTTTGGTCGCCGAACCACGTCCTACGACTTGAGGTAACTGCGATTTGAACGGATTCGGTTGCATCTCGGCTAACCAATTGTTGGATCGTGCAGCCCATTTTCCTGGAAGCCGCGAAGGCGCAACAAACATGCGTCACAGTGCCGGCAGGGCTGCCCATCCTGTTGAGGATCGTAGCAACTGGTCGTCAGACTGTAGTCCACTCCCAATTCGATCCCTCGGGCGATGATTTGAGCTTTCGTCCAGTGGATCAGGGGAGTGTGAATTCGAATTGCGTCCTCTCCGTCCACGCCGGCTTTAGTCGCCAAATTGGCCAAGCGTGTGAATGCGTCAATGTACTCCGGCCGGCAATCCGGGTAGCCGCTGTAGTCCAACGCGTTCACGCCCAAAAAGATGTCATTAGCCTGAATACTCTCCGCGTAAGCCAGTGACAGCGACAAGAACACCGTGTTGCGCGCTGGCACGTACGTGACCGGAATCTCCGAGCCAATTTCCTCCGCGGATGTGTGCTTAGGTACGTCGATGTCAGCGGTTAAGGCCGATCCACCAAACTGCGACAGATCGACGTCGAAAATCAGATGCCGTGCACCAGCTGCTTCGGCCAATTGCTTCGCCCGAGTCAGTTCGTATTGGTGACGCTGCCCGTATCGAAAACTGAGAGCATGCAGAGCATATCCCTGTTCGCGAGCGATAGCTAACACGGTGGCTGAATCGAGACCACCGCTTAGCAAGACAACGGCAGGTTCAGCGTGCTTGGGCGTCATGTGGCGATTACAGAGTGACGAGTATCGAACAGCCGGGCCCACGGACACGCGCGACATTGGTGCGGCCCACGCTAGTCGGTGTCCTTTCGATCGAGATGCCCCGAACGGTTGATGGCTCGTATCAATCGTAACACGGCCAAGGAACTTATGGCATATCCGATCAGACCAAACAGACTCAGCCGCTCGATTCCCATCCAGCCGGGTTCCAAGAAGAGAACCGGTGGCACGTGAAAAGCCAGCAACAATGACGACCCGAGAAAAACCGAACTAATCAGCAACCCCAAAACCATGCGGTTGACTGACGGGCTGAGGCCTTTGTGGGCCAAGTGTACGTCCAATCGCCCCTCTTGAATCAACTGCATCACGCTGCTGACTTGTCCCGGCAGGGTTTCCAGCAAGGTCTCCAGTTCCAGATAGATCCGTCGAAACCGCTTGGCCTGCCGCTTCGGCGAAATGCGACGCATCCACATCTTGCGGAAAAAGGGCTGCATCACTTCCAACAAGCTGAAGTGGGGCGACAGCTGATTCAGGGTCCCTTCCAGGCTAACCAGCATCTTGATCAACATCGAGGTCTGCGGCGGCAGGGAGATTTGATGCCGGTGCATAATCTCGGTCACATCGTTGAGCGCTCCGCCAAGATCGAAGCTCTCCAACGGTTGAGAACCGTAGGTGGCCACCAAATCGGCGACATCGATCGACAGAATACTCTCGTCCAGCCGCGGCGGAGAATTGCCAACCCGCTTGATCAATGTGGTCAGCAGTGAAGCGTCTCGGCTGGCCACGGCTAACAACATTTCTTCAATGGTTTCGCGCAAGCGATCGTCGATGCGACCGACCATGCCAAAATCTAGCAGTCCCAGCTGGTTCCCATCCACGACCAAAATGTTTCCCGGATGCGGATCCGCGTGATACGCTCCGTTGATGAAGATCATCTCCATATAAACTTCTGCGGCGCGGCGCGCCAAGGCTTGCACCTGGGCGGCGTCAGCATCTAAGGCCTCTGCTGAACCTGGATCGGTGTTTCGCCGCGAATCTTTGCGCGACAACTTGCTCACCGGCACACCATTGATCAGTTCCATCGTGAGGACACGCGAGCTGGACAGGCGAGGATATGGCTGTGGAATCAGCAGCCCGTCCACATGCTCTAACTCGCGTCCAAAAACCTGCAGATTCTGCAGCTCGCGAGTAAAGTTCAGCTCCCGGCGAAGCGACTTAGATAGCTGTTCTACCAGCACTTGCGGCTTCCACACCTCCAGCTCAGGTAGATGGCTCGCCAGAGTCGCTAGACCGGCCATGACCTCCAAGTCTTCGTTCACCGTGCTGTGGATATTTGCGTGCTGGACCTTGACCACCACGGGTGTGCCATCCCGCATTTTCGCCAAGTGCACTTGGCCGATCGACGCCGATGCAATGGCCTGTCCATTGAACTCGGCGTACAGCTCTTCGACAGGCTGACCCAGTTCTTGGGCGATGATTTCGCGGACGGTCTCATCAGAATCCGCGGGTACATGGGACTGTAGCGAGGTCAATTCCGTCGCCAGCTCGGGTCCAATCAGATCTGGCCTCAGGCTGAGCACCTGCCCCAGCTTGATAAACGTTGGCCCCAACTCGGTCAGGGCCAGGCGAATACGTTTTTCGCGCGAGTAGCTGGCCAGAGGGACGCCCTGGTCATCCTTGATCCAATCTCGAATGAAATCGAATTTCAGCTGACTGAGCCAGTCCGCCAATCCGTAGCGCCGTAGGACAGCAATGATTTCCTGCCATCGGCGAAGATTGCGATACAGTTGTGGGATGGAGCTGATTTTCATTCAAACGCGATCAAAGGTTGCGCTAAACATTCCAGTTTAGTGCGAGTCGCACGCGCGTATAGCGCAAGATGCCGACGAAATCGCCGATCCTGCGAGCCGGAGAAGGCAACGTGTGCTAATTCGGGTCGTCCCGCAGCCCGAGATGCTCCAACCATTTTCGCGTACGTCCCTTGCCGGCAGGCTGCTCCTCATCAGTCAGCTGGAGCTTGACCGCCTCCGCTTCCAATTCATTGCGTTCTCTGGCCAATTTGGCCCGCTCCATCGAGAGATCGATCTCCGCCTGGCGCAACTTTTCCTCCCATTGGGCCTGCATGTCCTTGAGCTTCTGCCGCTCCTGCAAAACCAACTCGTCTTGATCCATCATCTGTGCAATGGCGGCCGCCCCGATAGCCACCCCCTGCTTGGTGTCCGATTGCTGCTCCACGATGGCCCGCAACTCCTCGAGCTCCTTGTCGCGGCGCTCAATCTCCAACTGTGTTGCCGCAACAACTTGTTCGATCTCGAGGCGAGTGTCTTCGGATAACTGCTCCGGTTCCGCATCCTCGGACTCCAGTTGCCGCATGATGAGTTGCTTGCGTTCTTCCCAACTAAGCGTTTCCTGGTCGAACGGTAAATGCGGTTTGCTGGATTGACCCTCGACCTGATGACGCGCTACCTGAGCTGCCAGGTCAGCATTCTGACTGCGCAGATCTTCGAGTTCGCGTTGCAGCTCTTCAACATCAGCATCATTGGAACTGTCCGCTTGTGCTTGTTCGGCGACCAGCAGTTCTTCTTGCACCGCCTGCAGTTCGGATTCGAGACGTTCGATCTGAGTATGCAGCTCGGTCGATGGATCTAGTTCGTTCGATTGCTCAGCGTCCAACTGCGTTTGCAGTTGTTCGCAGTTTTCTTGCAGCGCTTCGTGACCGGCGCGCAGCTGTTCCAATTCGGCTTGCGTGGTGGCCAAACTTATTTGTACCTGCTCCGTTTGTTCCAAACGGCTGAGGGCATCGGCCAGCTGATTCTCCAGGTCCTCGATCTCGGCGTTGGCAGTTGATTGGTCGACGTCAGGCTGGTCAGCCAGCTGCGTTTCCAGTTCTTGGATGCGTTGATCTGCTTCGCCCAGCAAATCTTGCCACCCGCTTTCGAACTCGCGTGATGCCTCCTGGGCCTCAGTCAACTGTTCCCTGAGTTCAGCGTTTTGCTGTTGGAGATCGCTCAGTTGTTGGTCGAAATCTCGGTGCAACTCCGCTTCAACTCGTTGCCGAACATCCACTTGCAACCGGTCCGCTTCTTGTTCGATCTCCAACTTGCGGGCCCACAGATCCTTGGCGACGGATTTGCGCTGCCGGGCCATCTTCGACTGTTGCCGCAGGGCAGTCGCCAAGTGCTGTTCGATGTCTTGTTGCTGCTCTCGCAGATCCTTGCGCTGCTCGTCCAGCTCACGTTCTTGACCAGCGATCCGCGTCAGTTGACCTTGGAGATCCTGACACAGTTGTTCGGATTGCTTCAATTGCCGGCTCAACGCTTTGGTGGCCGACTGTTCAAATGAATTGGCAATCTGAGCCTGCCACTGCGACAATGATGCGTCGACGATTTCGGCCAGTTGATCGCCCAGTTCGGTGTCTGGGCCAGAATTCGAAGGCGGTTGGCGGGGGTCCGCCACGTCCCCCGATTCAGACCGTTCATCGCTCTGAGCGTTGACTTGCTCGAGCAGCAATTCGACTGCGGTTAGCAAGTCATCGCGCTGTTTCGTCGATACGGCCGCGGCACGGCGATTGGATTTTCTGACCGAAGATTTCCGGGCAATTTCATCCTTGAGTGCTTCCGCCCAAGCACAAATCTCACCTACTGACGAGAATTCCGACGCCATCTCAGTTTGCCTTACGGGGATAATCATAGAGCCATCTGATACATACGTCAGAAATCTCAGCGGGTCAAAATTCTCCCCTGGGATCAATGGTCGGTGGAGCCATGGCCACTAGGCTAATTTGTCAGTTGTAGCGATAATTCACCCAGGCAGTAGCGAACTCTGCCTGGGTCCCCCGCCGGAGCTGATGACCAGAGTTGCCATGCCGAAAAAGAAGCCCAAGACCAAAGAACCAACACCTGATTTTGAACAGGCCATGGGCCAGTTGGAGAGCATTGTCCGGCGGTTGGAGCACGGTGGCGGTACGCTGGAAGAAGCTTTGACGGACTACTCCCAAGCCATCGCGTTGATGAAAGTGTGCCACACTCAATTAGATGCCGCGCAAAGACGCGTTGAAGTGCTGACGGGCTTGGACGCCGATGGGAATCCGATTACGCAGCCTGTCGAAGATGCGGACTTGAGCCTGGAAGAACGTCGCGCGGCGCGTAGTCAGCGGCGAACAGCTTCCGGCTCCGCCAAGTCAAAGGCAGCTGGCACGAAGCGCAACCAAGCCGATACCGAACTATTCTAGAACGCGAGCCATCCAGAACTCTTCGATGGTCGCCGACCTTCTTGTGACGAATACGCATGCCTTCGGTTGTACCCAATTTCTTCCATGGCCTTGAGCCGCAAATGGCGGCTGTCGAAACCCAATTGGACAGCTACACCGCTACTCAGTCTGGATGCCCGGCGCGTCTGAATGAAGCCATCAGGTACAGCGTACTGGCGCCGGGCAAACGACTACGACCGTTGTTGGCCTTACTGGCCTGCGAAGCAGTGGGTGGAAATTGGCAAGACGCATTGCCGGCAGCTTGTGCTGTCGAGTTCGTACACGTCTACTCGCTCATCCACGACGACCTGCCAGCCATGGACGACGACACGTTGCGGCGTGGCCAGCCAACCTGTCATCTCAAATTTGATGAGGCAACCGCCATCTTGGCTGGAGATAGTTTGCAAATGCTGGCCATCGAAGTGATCTGCCGAGACATGCCAGCAGACGTGGCCGCTCATTGCTGTCAAATTCTTGCGGAAGTTGCTGGCCGTCAGCATCTCGTGGGTGGCCAAGCCGATGATTTGGCCGCGGAGGGACGCTACGGGCCGCCGGACTTGGGCGATCGAAGCGAATTGGACTTTCTCAAATACATCCATCGCCGCAAGACTGGAGCCTTGATCGAAGGCAGCCTGCGATTGGGAGGGGTAGCGGGCGGCGCCACGTTGGATCATCTTAGAAGGCTGGCACAGTACGGACAGGCGGTAGGATTGGCCTTTCAAATCATTGATGACTGCCTGGATGTAGAAGCCACCAGCGAACAATTGGGCAAGAACACGCGTAAGGACAACACGCTCGGTAAACTAACTTATCCCAGCCTGCTGGGCCTGGACGAATCCCGCCAGCTGGCGGACCGGCTGTCCGGTGAAGCCATCTCCGCCATTGCGGTTTTTGGTGATAGGGCTCGCAAGTTAGCCGAATTAGCGACCTTTGTCGTGGAGAGGAGATCGTAGCGGGGTATGGCCAAACTGCTCGAACAAATAGATTCTGCCATCGACCTGCATGCGATGAGCGTCACCGACTTGGAACAGTTGGCCGACGAAATTCGTGAGGTTCTGTGCGGATTGCTCAGCATCCGTACCGCCCACTTTGCGTCCAACTTGGGCGTCGTCGAACTATGCCTGGCGCTGCACGCCACGTTCGACTTTCGCCAAGATCGGTTGATCTGGGATACCGGACACCAAATCTACCCTCACAAACTGGTGACGGGACGCTATCAGGATTTCGCCTCCATCCGAACCCGGGGAGGCTTAATGGGATATCCCAATCCGAGCGAAAGCGAATATGACCTGTTCATGACCGGACACGCTGGATGCAGTGTGTCCACGGCCGTGGGTCTAACCAGCGGAGATGACTTGCGCGGCGAAAGTCATCGCAAAAGTGTTGCGGTCATAGGAGACGGCGCGTTCCCGTCAGGCATCGTATTCGAGGCTTTGAACAACGCCGGCGAATTGGCCAGCAACTCCTTGATCATTCTGAACGACAACCGCATGAGCATCTGTCCTCGGGTGGGTTCCGTGGCCACCTACCTGGATCGGCTGCGTAGCAACCCCTTCTACACAGGTCTAAAGAACGAAGTCGTCAAAGTCCTCAACCATGTGCCCGTTTTTGGCGATCCAGCTGAAAAGCTACTGGCTCAGATTAAAGAAGGTGTTAAAGCGGGCTTGCATGGAGGCATGTTGTTCGAAGAGCTGGGGATCCATTACGTGGGCCCCATCGATGGTCACGACATCGGCCTGATCAGCAAGTACTTGCGGATGGTCAAGGATAAACAGGGGCCGGTGCTACTGCATGTCGTCACTGATAAAGGGCATGGTTACCAGCCAGCGGAAAAGGATCCCGTCTTCTTCCATACGCCCCCTGCCTTCGAAGATCAGGCGGGACAAGCCAAAATCCTGTCCAAGGGCTCGTCACCGGCTTACACCAATTTTGCACGCGATGCGATTGGCGCGGCCATGCGGAGGGATGAGCGAGTTACGGTCATGACCGCCGCCATGTGCCAAGGAAACAAGCTAGAACCGGTTCGCGAAGAGTTTCCGGAGCGGTTCTTCGATGTAGGCATCTGCGAATCTCACGCTGTCGCATTTGCCGCCGGCCACGCCAAAGTTGGACTCCGTCCGATCGTCGCAATCTACAGCACGTTCCTACAACGGAGCTACGACCAGATCTTCCAAGAGGTCGCGTTGCAGAACCTGCCGGTGACCATGATGATGGATCGAGCCGGATTGGCGGGCCCAGACGGTCCGACGCACCATGGCGTATTCGACGTTGGGTACATGCGGGTGTTCCCCAACATCACCTGCATGGCCCCCGGCAGCGGGCAGGAATTGGCCGCCATGCTGGACTTTGCCCTTGGCGTGGACGGCCCAGTGGCCATTCGCTACCCCAAGGCGTCTGCAGCCGAGTTCGATCTCTCCGATCAACCCATTGAAATGGGCAAAAGCCAAATTGTCCGCTGGGGCACAGACGGTGCCATCCTCGGACTGGGACCAATGCTAGAAGTCGCCGTCAAGGCGGCAGAAGTGCTGGCCGCCGAGGGTCTGGATATCGCCGTCATCAATCCTCGATTTATCAAACCGCTTGACGCGGACGTTCTGGAGCAGGTGTTTGATGAATGCCGCTTCGTTGTTTCGGCGGAAGAAGCGGCGTTGATGGGCGGCTTCGGCAGCGCCGTGTTGGAACTGGCCTGTCAGCGCGGTTGGGACACTCGCAGTTTCCGCCGCCTAGGCCTGCCCGATCAGTTCATCGAACATGGCGATCGCGCCGAGCTACTGGCCGAATTGGGAATGTCAGTACCCGGGGTGGTAGAACTGTGTCGCGAGCTTGCCAGCCAGGGTGCCGAAGCGTTATAGTCCGCCAAGTGTTCCCCCGTTTCGTTCAGCTCGTTTCATCGTGCGCAGTAGCGACATCTCCCAAACGAGTACGTTGATCTCTCTTCCGTGCGACCCGCACTAGGCCGCCCATCTATGCAAGCTGAAGCCTCCTGGAGCCAGGCTGACCAGGCACGACCGCGAGTCGTGGTGCTAGCGTCCGTCAACCGTCCGCGCGTCGCTACCGAACTCCGGCGGCTGGAGAAGATCCTGGCCCAGTCGGCCGAGATCGTAGCGGTCGATCAGGACGAATCCTTCTCTTTTGACCGGGCCGATATCGATGTGGTGGTCGTGCTAGGCGGAGATGGCTCGATCCTGTCCGCCGCCCGTAGGATGGCCCCCCACCAACGACCGGTCATTGGCGTCAACTTGGGAAGACTGGGATTTCTGGCCGCTCTGGACGAGAACGAGTTGGAGCAAGTTTGGCCGGAACTGTGTCGCGGTAGCTTCCCCGTGGATGAGCACGTGATGTTGCAATGCCAGTTGATTCGGGCTGGAAGTTCGACCGGCGAACAAACCAAGCCGCAGCTGGCATTGAACGAAGCTGCCATCTTGGGCGGCCCTCCGTTTTCGATGGTGCAGATCGATCTGTATGTCGACCAGGAATTGGCCTCGACGTACAGCTGCGACGGACTTATCGTCAGTACGCCCGTGGGCTCCACGGCCCATAATTTGTCGGCCGGAGGGCCCATTTTGCACCGGCGGCTGGGAGCGGTCGTGATCAGCCCCATTAGCCCACACACCCTGACCATGCGGCCGGTGGTGGATCGAGCCGATCGCGTGTTTGACATGTTCATTCGCCAAGGGCATGAGACCGTGTCAGCCGTCTTCGACGGGCGCGTGCTGGGACCATTAGGCGAAGGTGATTGTTACCGAGTATCGCAGGCTCCCGTATCGTTCAAGATGATTCGGGTGCCGAACAAAAATGAATACCGTGCCTTGCGAGAAAAATTAGGTTGGGGCGGCAACTTGCGCAGACCCAATTCGTAAGGCAACAGCGTGGCAAGGAGGCCATTCATGTTGACTCGCTCATTTCGCACTCTGCTGGCACTCACCCTGGTCGTCACTGGCAGCCACTGTTGGGCTCAAGCGCCACAAACCCCCGCTGGTCCCAAGTATCAGCTGCAGTACAAATTGGCGGCCGGCGAACAGCTCGTTTCCAAAGTCGTGCACTTTGCGGAAACGCGGACCACGATGGCCGATCACCAGGAAGAAAGTACATCGCGAACTACCAGCGAAAAAGTTTGGGAGGTCAAATCGGTCAGCCCCGCCGGTGAAATGACCTTTGAGTACCGTATCAACTCGGTCAATCTGGCTCAGTCGGTCGGTGAAGCCGAGGAACTGAGCTACAACAGTGAAACCGACGAAACCGTACCGGACGTCTTCAAACAAGTCGCGTCGACCATCAACAAGCCGTTGGCGAACGTCACGATCAACTCGCAAGGTCAGGTGCTCAACCGCGACAAGGAACTCAAGACACCTCAACTGGGCATCGGAGAGCTGACGGTTCCCCTGCCCGCCGATCCGATCGCCGTGGGCGCCCAATGGAGTGTGCCTAGGGAACTACGAGTCAAGTTGGAGAGCGGAGCCCACAAGACCATCAAGGTTCGGGAACTGTACACGCTGGAGAAAGTGTCCGCGGGAGTCGCAACGATTCGCGTCGCGACGCAACCATTGACGCCTGTGAAAGAACCAGCCGTGGACGCTCAATTGGTTCAACAGCTGAGCCAAGGAACCATCAAGTTCGATCTAGATCGTGGACGATTTTTGAGCAAGGTGTTGAATTGGAGCGACGAAGTGGTCGGCTTCCGCGGACCTGACACCTCCCTGCGCTACGATGCCAAATTCACTGAAGAACTCTTGCCAACACCGCGGCGCACCGCCTCTCGATCCAACACGCGGAAGTAGCGCACAATCATTGATTAACAGCGTGGACAGTGGTTTACGAATCGAGTTACTGTCGTAGCCTCAACCGGCCGGACGCGAGCCGCGTGGGGGAAGTACTTGTGATGTGAATGGAATAGTCGATCTATCGAGCGAAGTAGCGCTCGACTCGACCGAATCACGTTGCAAGTATTCGCCAAATCGCATCGGCCATGGATTGGTCCAAGGATTCGTCCAGGGCAGACTGGCGGAAAAAACACTGGTGATTACCAGCACATGCACACCTTGCCGCCAGCCGGCGCTGTTGATTTGCCGCAGTACGTGGACAGACAACCACAGCCACAGCGGGATCAACCAAAACGTCCATCGAAACCCGCTGCTGACACCTCCATAGTTGCGGTCTTCCACGCCCCGCGCAAAGTAGAATCCAACCACGACCACGGAAGTGGCCACTACGGCGACGGTCAACATCAACTGATGATCGCGAAACACGTTCCAGGTTTCCCGATCGCGCCACAAACAAACCGTACCCGCCAGAGCCAGGCACCAGAATGGCGTCAAACTGAAAATACCATGATGACCGACTAGGCAGTGAAAGATGTACCACCATCGGTTGGGCTCGCCCAAATCCACGCCTTGCTGCTTGCCGTTCCAGTAACTGCCCTCGTAGTCGTACCAATCGCCCCATTGGTGCACAGCCCAAAGTGTGCCATTCGCGTCCGAGCTCTTCTTCAACGCAAAACGTCGCTCGTGCACTGGGTCCCATAGCTCCATCGTCTCAGGTCGGCGCGCTTCACGAACAATGGACTGATCAGAGACCTCCTGACCCACGCCGCGCAATTGTCGAACCACTTGCGGTGCAACTGGCACCCGATCTCCGGGTTCCAAATCACAGATCTTGGCTCCGGCACTGCGGTGTGCGTAGGCTGGCGCTAGCTCACCATGAGCAATGTAGTTGATGCCGAAAAAGGCAATCCCTACAGGAAGCAATGCGGGCACGTACGCCATCAACGCCGCTCGCCAGTTCACAATCAGCAACATGGCCCCCGCGGCGCACAGCCAACTGAGTGCTGGCAGTTCGTTGGCCGCCCCAAAACTGGTGCATAGTCCGCACAGCGCAAACCAACGCCAACGCCCGTCCTGTTGCACCAAGATGCGGTCCAGGCACCAGAGCGAAATTCCGACCACCATGGCCGCCGGCAAGTGGTTGTTCAGCGTAACGACAAATGTCGACAAAAATGTGCCGCTACAAATAAACAGAGCCAATACGATTCTGGCCCAGTCATCCAAGGCGTAACGGCGAAACCAGCGCAGTAACAGAAACCACCAAGCCACCAATGGCACCAGGTTCACCAGCACCAGCATGATGCGGGCCACAAAGAACGGATGTTGGGTGAGCGTGGCTCCGGTAGTGCCACGCACCAGCCAGTAGACACCGGCATACATCGTCGGTAACAGGGGTGGCTTGCTGCTGAAATAGTGCTGTTGACCGTCGGAGCTGCGGTGACGAACTAAATCAATTGTGTACCAAGTGCGACGCCGCGTTTTTGGATCGCGTATTTCCAACACGGGATCCAGATGGTATGAACCATTGACAACCAATGTAGCAATCGTGCACCATCGGCTGCGATCATTGGCGCTCAGAAACGGAACTTCCCCTGTCGGTGATTCGACCTGCAGGATCCGGCTCAATTGAATGGTCGCGGACAAAAGGATAATCAGTGGCACCACGACGTCCGCCACTGACGGCTTGCCGGTGGCAGGCTGATTGGCAGCAACCGTCGAAGAGGGCGCGTCTGCAACGCCATCCGAATCTGAAGACGGATTGTTTGGACTCACGCCGTTGGCTCCTGTCGACCCGCAGTGGTCTCTCCAGCACTGATATCTCCACTGCTAATATCACTGGTTCCGGGTTGCCCGATACTGGAGGTCCGTGCCTTGGTGATTCGGTCGGTATCTTGAGCAATGCTATACGGTTGCCGTTCCGGGCGCTGGTAAGCGGTAAACAACTCGGCGAGAAACCCCATCGAAATCAGCTGCCCACCGAATAGCAGGGCCAAGATGCAAAAGTAAAAGACGGCTCGGCTGTGCAGGTGAATATCGGTCAAATCCGTCGATAGCCGACTGACCACCCAGAGCACTGACAATATGAGGAGACCGCCACCGCCGCATAATAATGACAGCAAGCCGACCGAACCCAACAAGTGCTGTGGTCGATTACCGTAGCCGGTCAAAAAGTACACCGTCATCAGATCCAGAAAACCTTTGACAAAACGTTCCACTCCATACTTGGAGATTCCGTGTTTGCGAGGTTGGTGCTGAATGACGATTTCAGACACTCGAAAACCGCGGGCCGCCGCCAAGACCGGAACAAACCGGTGCATCTCTCCGTATAGATGAATTTCTTCTAAAACTTCGCGGCGATACGCCTTCAATCCACAGTTGTGGTCATGCAGCTGGACTCCCGTCAACCAACTGATCAGGCGATTGAAACAGCGGCTGGGCAGAACCTTATGCCATGGGTCATGGCGTTTCTGTTTCCAACCCGAAATCACATCAAATCCCTCATCGAGCTTGTTCAACAGATTGGGGATCTCCCGCGGATCGTCCTGCAGGTCGGCGTCCATGGTAATGACGACATCCCCTTGGGCCGCGCGAAAGCCGGCATCCAGGGCCGCCGCCTTGCCAAAATTACGACGCAAGCGAATCCCACGGATGTGGCGATGCTTAGCTTCGGCAGCCGCGGTCGTCGCCTCGGATTCAGTAAGCGCTTGGATAACCTGCCAGGACTCATCCGTCGAGCCATCGTCGATCAAGATGACTTCGCAAGAGCTGTCGTACTCATCGGCCACTGTCGCGATGCGCTCCGCCAGTTCGCGCAGGCTGTCTTGTTCGTTGTAAACAGGAACCACAATGGACCACATGACTTAGTTCCCTAGTTCGGTCTCAGCGACCGCGATTGGTCGTCGGCCATGAATCAGTTTGGCAACGGCCAACACGCCCACGACCGTCAATTCCGTGATCAGCCACACCACGCGCATCCAGAGCGCTCCGCACAGCGCGGCAACGGGGCCCACGACGGGGGTCAAGATCATCGACAACACCACCTCGCGGACTCCGGCTCCGCCAGGAATCAATGACACAAATCCTAACACGACGGCCAGGGCGCAGGCGCCGCACGCGCTCAGCCACAACTGACTGGCAGCGATCGTCTGTCCCTCGGACACCGGCAGGCCCTTCAAAACCAGCATCAAGCTTAGTCCGTAGGCCATCCAAGTCAGCAATAGTCCTACCCATCCTTGCAACATCAACCGCCACGTGATGCGATCTGACCAGCTCCGCAGTGTTTCTGGGGTCATCCCTTTTTGTAGTCGAGGTAGCAGAAAACGGACGACGGGAGGCGCGGTGGGACACCAGGTTACCAACAATAGTCCCACGGACAGGAACGATAGTCGCCAGTCGATATTGAGCAACAGAGTACAAACGGCGGCCACCGCGCCGCCGACGGCCATCAGAGTTAACGTCTCCATGAAGATCGTGATCGACGTCGCCGTCTTTTGGATTCCGTGCTTCTCCAGTGCCGCCAACCGCAACACGATGACCATCGCCTTGCCCGGAAAGTACTTTCCAAGGTTGCCGTAAAAATAGGCCCAAGCCACGTCCAACGCAGGCGTCGGTTGGCCCAACGCGGCCAGACAGCGCCTCCAAAACCAGCACGCGGGCAGCATACCCAGGGCGTAGGACAAGCCGGCGAGGCCAAGATGCGGCCAGGATGCTCGCCAAAACCGCCGGACAGATGCGGTCGCGCGCTCCGCCTCGGCAATCAGGTCGTCAGCCACTCCCGGATCCGAACTCGCCGCCGCTTGCTGCCGCAATTCGTCAGCGCGGGCTTGCAATTCCTCTCGTTGATTTCCAAGCTGTTCCGCCGATCGACGAACACTGAGCGTGACTCCCCAGACCACAACCAGCAACGCGATCAGCTGGAACAGGATTCTGCCCCATCGGGTTGCCGCTGACACCGGGTGAAGACCTCTTCGAGAGGGGAGAAGTACATCAGAAGTTGACCGGCCACCAAGAACACCGGATTCCATAGACTCTGGCAGGATTTTCGCACAAATTGATCGTCCGCACCAGTTGTCGGCATGGGCCGCGCTTTGCTTGAAAGACTACACTGGCGACATTCGCCAGTTCACTTACACCAGCTCAAACTTGCATGTCTCGCCTGATCTCATTTGCCGTGTTGATAGTGATCATCATCATTATCAGCTTGCTGTTCTACAAAGTGCTGATCGGCTTCTTCATTCCGGTCTTTCTCGCGGCCGTGCTGGTGGTTGTCTTCCGGCCCATGCATCGGTGGGTGTTGGACAAAACTGGCCAGCGAGGTCGCTTGGCGGCCGCTTTGACCACCCTGTTAATCATGCTGGTGCTGTTCATACCGGTGCTATTCGTCGGCAGCGCCGCCGCGACTCAGGGGTTGAGGTTGATTAAGGAAAGCAAGGACGCATCGACGATCCAATTGCGCCTCAAACGGCTGCGCGATTCCCTCGGGCTAGAAATGCCGGATTTCTACGACAAGCTCCAGCTACTGGAGGAAGAGATCGCCCGCGTTGTGGATCAAACCGGACGCGAGTCGCGCGGAGACGACAACGAACGACTCATTGCCTTGGGGCAGCAGACCGTAACGACGCTTCAAGAGCTGAGGCAGGTGGTCCGCGAACGAGACGGCAGCAAATGGGAAGAGGATTTTGACGAGATCATCGCGGTAGCCAACTCGGTGGGCCAGCCCGACGATTCGCTATTCGGTGCCTCCGATACCGCTGTGAAATTAAAGTCACAATTTGGGCAACTCCGAACGGAATTACTGGGTGGCGGGCTCATGGCTCTGGCCCGAGAAAAAGCAAATCCCACACGCGAGGATATCGACCGCATTCGCGACGATTTGGTCGCCTACGTTCAACCCCGACTGCTGTCGCTGACCGGTGCGACAGGGTCCTTTGTGATCAAATTGGTGGTGGCCAGCATCATCTTGACCGTGACCACTTACTTCTTCTTGTACGACGGTCCTTCGATGGTCCGGACCATCATGCATCTCAGTCCGCTGGACGACGCGTACGAAGAAGAGCTGCTGCTGGAGTTCGACCGCATCAGCCGCGCGGTTGTGGTTGCGACATTGCTGTCTGCGATCGTGCAAGGACTGACGGCTGGACTGGGCTATGCCGTAGCAGGCATGGAGTTTCTGACATTGTTAATCATGCTGACCACCGTGTTTGCCATGGTGCCGTTTGTCGGTCCGGCGGTGGTGTGGGTACCCGTTTGCCTGTATTTAGGAATCTACGAAGAACGAATGACCGCCGCTGTGTTATTGGGGCTATGGGGCGTATTGGTGGTCGGTACGGTCGACAATCTGGTCAAGGCTTTTGTGCTGCATGGCCAATCTCAATTGCACCCACTGCTGGCGCTGCTGAGCGTGTTAGGGGGCGTGCAGTCGTTGGGACCCATTGGCATTGTGGTGGGACCAATGGTGGTGGCCATGCTGCAGACTTTGCTAAGTATCTTGCGGCGAGAGTTGGTGCACTTTGAGAAACACAAACTCGTACTGAGCACCGAGGGCCCATCCGAATCCACAGCCCATGAAAACAAGTCTGCCGGCGACCCCACTACACCGGACACCGCCAGCGCCGACCATCCCAAACAATCCGACTCGGCGGCCCCCTCCAGCCAACAAGACAACACCGGCACAACAGATCGCACCGGGAAGTCTGGCGATGGTCAAGCAAGCAACCTCGCTGCTCCTCAGCGCGACGAGGACGCTTGATGCCCGAGCTGCCCGAGGTTGAAACGATGTGCCGAGGCATTCGGTCCATCGTTGGACGTAAGATTGTGTCGGTCGCCAAGCCGCGTTGCCGATACCGGCCCATCCACATCCACCCAAGTTTGCCGACGATCCGAAAACGGCTGGCCAACCAGCGCGTGACACAGATATCTCGACTGGGAAAACGAGTGTTGATTCATGCTGGATCACAGGCTCTCATCCTGCAACCCAAGATGACCGGCATGGTCACGTTGGGCCAAGCGCCAGATCCCGACCACATCCGGTTGCGGGTCGACCTGGCGGGATCATCTTCTCAACAAGTCCTGTTCTGGGACCGACGCGGACTGGGAACGGTGGAATTGTTACGCGAGTCGGAAATCCACGAGCGAATTGTGGCGGGCCGTTTGGGGCCGGACGCGCTGTCCATTTCTTATGCTGACTTCGCGGCACGGCTGTCCGCCACCAAACGTGCTATCAAAGTGGCTCTGCTGGATCAAAAGCTGGTCGCCGGAATCGGCAACCTGTACGCATCAGAAATGCTCCATGTGGCCCGCATTCATCCGGCCACGGTAGCGGCAAAGATTTCGGCTCCCAAGAAGCGACGGCTCTTTGAATGTATGCAGGACATTCTGTTGACGGCGATTGAGTATGAGGGCTCGACGCTCGCGGATGGAACCTATCGCAACGCGCTGAACGATCCCGGCAGTTATCAGAACCAACATCTGGTTTACGACCGGGCCAAACTGGACTGTCCATCGTGCGCCCAGGGGAAGATCGTACGCATTGTCCAGGCCCAACGGTCGACGTTCTATTGCCCTCGCTGCCAGCTGTCACGCTGACTACTCGTCAGCCCCAGTCGCATCGTAGAGCGGCAGATGGCGGTAACTCACTTCGAGCGACAGCAAATTCATGGTGGTCACATACAAGCGACCGCCGTAACGAACCCACAGATCGGGCGTCGGAGAATTGGGATTCCAACTACCTTCGTAGTCACCGCTGGTAACCTGCGAATCGATCAGCAGTGGATACAGCGTGTCGTGCCACTGCCGCCAGCGATCCCCTCCCATGTGAAACAAGACTTGCGTGGAGTAGTACCAGTAGTAGGTGTCGCGGCGCGATCTGCTGACCGTACCGTGCTGGGGCATGTTTTGCATCAAGTAGTCGGTGCCCGATTTCATTTCTGGTCGATCACGCTGCCAACCGAGATACAAGCGCATCAGCAGTCCGACGCTGGTCATGACGGGCGTGGGTTTGAGCCCGTGTCGTTGCTGGACATTGTCGGCAGCAAATGGGTTATAGCGGTACAAGTGCGGTTGTTCCGTCGACACTTGGCTGACGTTCAAATATTGTTTGAGTAACTCGATGGTCGTCGGCGGGACGTCCAAGCCCGCGAGCTCGCCGCTCTTGAGCGCCATCATGAACCATCCGGTAACGCTCGTATCCGAGCCGGAACCGGGGTTGTAGCGCCATCCACCGCGCTCGGGATCCTGGCTGGTGACCATGAACTCGATGGCCGCCTGAGCCGCTCGCCGCAGCTCGGGATCTTGCGTCATCCCGTACGCTTCGCACAAGGCCAGCGAAGCAATGCCGTGCGAGTACAGCCGCGCGTTTTGGTCGGAAGCGGGATCCTGGGGAATGTACAGATCCCCTTCGGAGGTCTGATGCTGCACCAAGAACTTGAGTGCCCGGTCCACCACATCCGCATACTTGTACTGTTGATGCGTGTAGCCGGCACCTTGGAAGGCCAGTACCGCCAACGCCGTGGCCGCGGTGTCACTTCGCATCAATACTTCGGTATCAAAATCTTGTAGCCGCCATGAACCGTCGTCGCGCTGGTGCTTGGCCAGGAATGCCAGCCCGCGTTCGATGGCCAATTCCGTTTGAGGTTCCGCTGCAGTTTCATCCAGGGGATTGCGATCTCGCAAGCGTTCGAGACGTTGTTGGAACGCTGGTGTGGGAATCGCCACTCGCTGCCCTGTCGACAGCGGGCCACCAACCTCCGAGCGGGCGAATCGCTGCGCCACAAGATCCGTTGGGGTCAAACTGGGCCCCACGGCGTTGCGCCGCGCTAGCAGTGCGCCGCTTCGATCCATATTTGGCGACAGTCCTCCAAAGCCCGTCGCGGCTTCAATATCCAGCGGCGTGGACATACCCGGCGAGGCGCCCGAGCGCGAACTCCGCTGAGTGGTGGCCAACCCCTGCGCTGCTGAGCCGTCGGGAGTTGCCAGTTCGGTGCTCTGTTCGGTAGCCGCTAATGGCCCGGGTAATTCGATAGAGTTGGATGCAGGCGTCGCTCCCGCTGTGGCAGCTCGCTGCCGACTACGGCCCACTTCCGTGTTCGATGATGCCACGGAACTGGTCGCATCGGGCATCGCCATACCAGTGGCGCGCTGCAAGCCTCCGGGCAATCCTTGGGCCACATTGACCGCAGCTGCATCAGGCGTTTCGGAGAACAACGTGTCCGGGGAACCGGTCGATGAAGCCGATCGCCGAACTGCGGCCGAGCTGGCAGCCAACTCGCTCGGTTCCTGAGTTCGACCGCTGGAACCATCCAAGGCCAGCCGCTCCTGGGTACCCTGCTCGCTGACGTCGGACATGGCGGGCAGCGACAGCTCACCGGGACGCCCCGCGCTTCCCAGTGCCGCCCGCTCAATGGCGCGACCGCTGCCAGTCAGTCCCGCCACATCATTGGCGGCCGCCGTACCGCTGGCCGCGTTGTTCGCCAGTTGGGATGGGGAACGCCCCGAATTTCCAGCGGCCAAACGCGAGGCACCGTCCCAGCGCGGCGCCTGCGGCGCGCCCACATTGGGTAGTGACCGCGCGGCTCGGCTCGGCGACGAGCGCTGTATGGAAGAACGCACGGGCGCCATCCGCTCCATGGTCTCCGAAGGT
>JANQOL010000411.1 GCA_028289675.1 Pirellulaceae bacterium | reverse complement strand
GGCGTAGCTGAAGCCAATCTTGACGGTGGACCTGATCGTACTTTGGTTCTGGCCATTATTCTGGTTTTGGAAATTGCCGAAGCCGCGCGTGTTGCCACCGATGCCTCCGCCAAAACCGCCACCGAATCCTCCGCCAAATCCGCCGCCAAAACCACCCAACGTGTTGCCAAAGCCGGTGTTAAATCCGGTGTTGCCAAACCCCGCACCGCCCAAGGTACTGGCTCCCAGGACAGAAGCTCCAAAATTCGGGTCGAAGCCTCCCAACTGGTTTCCAAAACCGATCGACGAAGTCCCCCCGCCTGTATTACCGCCGGTCGCCGTGTTACCAGTCGTTCCAAAGCCGTCGAACAGCGATTGCGTCGACAGGCCGGTGTTCCCGAACCCGCCCGCGGTATTGTTCTGGGCATAGGCGGACTGACCGAAGCCTCCGGCCATAGCGCACAGGGCCAACGTCAGTATCTTGGAAGCAGTTCGGATTCTGAGCATGGCTTGGGAACTCCTCGGTTCATGGTCCAAACGGTTGGGTGCCTTCTCCACAGCATCAATCGTGTGGATGGTCGGCTCGTCGTGCCTTCAGCGTGGAACCCTAACGAAGGTAGCAGGTTTCGCGGCTTTTTTTCCAACTTCTCTCAAGATACTTCAACTTGAGTCGAATTAGTGCGAGATCTGCGGGCGGAAAGCCGGGTTGGACCGCAATTCGTCGCATCCTGGGTATCGGACGGAGGGCGGGGCCACTCGATGTTCCGCCACGAATTGCTTGCTGTGTCGATATGGCTCAGTTTTTGGATCCTACGGAATAGGGTTGACCCGGTTCGCGGACTGCCGCACGAGTATTGTCCGTTTGAGTTGCCATGGCTCTGGTTTTCCATCCGCCGGTAGCCCGTCTCCGCGCCCCAATTCGCGCTGAATTCGGCCAACCTTGAATGAGGACTAGTCCGGATTCGGCCAGCGCCTTGTGGCCATGACCGGGGCCAGATTAGACTCAGGGTTCGAACGAGTGATGGCAGGTCTGGGGGGCTCCAGTCTTTGGAGCTCCAGCAGTTTTCACCCGGAAAGAACTCAGGCAGCGAACACAACGATCACGTTCATCTTCAACTGGGAATTGGAAGCAATCATGAAACGTCGACTTACTGTCGTCTGGGTGGCATCGCTGGTGATGGTCAGTCTCCTCGGGCAACCGATGCTCGCCGCCGAAGGCGAGGACATTCGGCTGACGGCGCCCAAGCTGTTCCCGGAAAAAACGCTAGCCTACATCCGCGTGGATGATGTGCAGCAGTTGAAAGAGGACATGGCGAAGAGTTCCATTGGCAAGCTGGCCAACGATGACAAGCTGAAGCCGATCCTCGGCGAGTTCTACGGATCGCTGGTCCGCAATGCGGAGGAAATGCAGGAAGCCATCGGGTTGAACCTGGACGAACTGTTGTCCATCCCCAGTGGCGAATTGGCCATCGCACTGTTGCCCAATGATCGAGGGCAGGTCAAAGTCGAACGCACCAAGGAAGAGGAGAATCGGCAAGAGGTCAGTGTGCGCGTGGAAGGCCCGGCGGTCGCCATTCTTCTGGACGCCGGTGAAGAGATCACCAGTGTCCAGGTCATGCTACAACGCTTGGAGGGCGCGGCCCAAGAAGAGATGGTGCACGAAGAAAAGTCTTTCGATCGGTTGACGCTTCACCGCTACCAGAACCCCAATCGCAGGCGTCAGCAATTCGGCTATTTCATTGACGACGGTGTCATGATTGCCTGCTCCGACGCGGCTTATGTGGAGCAGTTAGCAGCCAAGTGGTTGGGGCAGACGGACGATGAAGGCAAGTCGCTAGCGGACAATCGAAAGTTCACGGCGATCATGTCGCGCTGTGTGGGCACCGAAGGCGAGCGGCCTCAAGTGTCCTTCTATGCCGATCCGTGGTCGATGGTAACTCAGTTTGTGCCTCGCAACGCGGCTACCACGATGACTCTGTCCATTTTGCCTGCCCTGGGCGTCAACGGCATCGAGGCTGTGGGGGGGAGCTGGATCGTTGCGCCACCCGATTTCGATTCCATCAGCCACTTCCACTTGCTGTTGGCCAGCCCACGACGGGGTGTGCTGAGCCTGGTGCGGCCCAAATCTGGGGAGACCGAACCGGAGGGCTGGGTGCCAGATACGGTCGCCTCCTACTCCACGATCAATTGGGATCTGGCTTCGACGTTGCAAGGTATCGAGCGGCTGTTCAACCAGTTTCGCGGAGAAGACGCACTGAACAAGCAGGCGTTTGAACCCGTGAGCAAACGACTGGAACTGGATTTCCGCAAGGACATTCTGGAAAACCTTGAAGGACGCATTACGATTCTGCAGGGATTTGTGCGGCCCATCCGAATCAACAGCGGATCCAACGTCTACGCGGTCCGCATGAAGAATCCCGACTACTTTAAGAAGCAAGTGCTTCCCAAGTTAGTCGAGCAGGTCGAGGAAAGAACGGATGTCAGTTTGGAGCGTTTCGGGGAACTGAATGTCCATGTCGTCAGTGTTGGCGGCGGCGGCCAGCAGTCGGACGTTGTGCGAAACCCGGAGATCTGTGCGACCACGATCGACGATTACTTCGTCGTCTCTGATAGCCGATACATGATGACACAAATCGCCAACTGCCTGAATGGGACGACTGGCGCGCTGAGCGAAGCCTTGGAGTATCAACTGATTTCAGATCGCATCAGTCTGCAATTGCAGGACAAAGAGTGTTCTGCCATCAGTTACGCTCGACCCGAAGAGACGTTGCAGCTGTTCTACGAGCTGGCACGCGATCCGAAGAATCGGGAGCGATTGCGGCAAGTGGCCGACAACAACGGCTTCTTCAAAGCACTGTTGGCCGCTCTGGACAAGCACGAACTGCCACCTTTTTCGGTCATTTCCAAGTACTTGGCGCCCGGCGGTGGTTTTCTCGTCGAGGAAGAGACCGGATTGCACTACATGTCGTTCTCGCTACGTCGCGACTAGCGCATTTTTGCTGTCCGTTGAGGCCGCTACCGGCGATGCCGTTGTTTGGGTCGCCTAGTTGTGGAGAGTGGAACGTTCCCAAAAAGGGCCGCGCCGCGTATTTGTACGCGGGTTGGAGTCAAGATTCGGCCATGTGTTGGAGTCCAGGCTTCAGCCGTCCGAGTACCGAGCCGCACCGCAAGCGGCTGAAGCCTGGACTCCAGCGGATCTAGGGAAGGCTCAGCTTTGATGCGCGGACTCATGGCGCGGCCTTGGGTGAAGTGTCCAAGTTGAAACGAACGTTGGTCGCTTGACCTGGTCGGATCCGAAACACAGCCTCTTCCAAGTTCAACGGGTCCGCGGGCGACTGATTGTTGGGCATCGGATGCGACAAACGCACGGGCTCGATCGGCAACCCTTGCTCGTCGAAGTCCAATCGACCGTTGCCATTGGGATCCAGATAAGCCAATGCGGCGTAAGTGCCTGGAGGCAAGCTTGTGATCACCAAAGCTTGCACTTTCGCCTGGCTCGTTTGGAAATCGCGTGTGGCTAGCGGCACCAACTCGGGACTAACTTGATCGAATGGCTGGCAAATCATGATGCGACCTCGCATCTCTTGGCCCGCTGGTGTCGCCGCGGTTAGCACCGTCACGACCAACACGGTCGGCTGACGAGTGACCGAGCGGGCGGTACCACGGTTCTCGGTGCCCACCAATTCGATGTTGGGTAGCAGATCGAAATACCAAACCGAGCTTACGAGCACGGCCGCGATGCCGGCCAGCAGCAGCAGCAAATTGCCTTGGTTGCGTTTCCAAGTACGTAGAAAGTCATCGGCCATAGGCGGCGAAAATAGCCTTGTTTTGAAAGACACAACCGTACCGGCGAAGAGCTGGTTCGGTACCAATTACCGAGCTGGATCGCTAGGCCTCCTAGTATAGATTGCCGCGGGTGGCCGCGCTTGCCAGTCGAATCAAAGTTTCAGTTTACGCAAATCTGCCACCTCGCGTTGGCGGCGGGGCAGGTTCGTATTGCTTGTTTGAAGCCTTGAATTGTCGCGGGCCAAAGAATGTAACGGCTTTCCACAGGAATGCTCCGCCACCGGCCGCGCATGAAAAACGCGGTGTTGGGCACCGCGCTTTGATCACATGCTTTTCGTTTGACTACGGCTGCTCCGTTGGCAGAGGCCGCATGCAGACTAGTACAGGACTTGCACACCCAGGCTGCCGCCGTGCAAGAACAGGTCATCTCTGTCGAAGACCGTGGTGCCGCTGGCAGGTGACACCAGGCTAGGCCGTTGTTCTGGAACGGTGGCGATGCCTGGTAAGTACCAGAATTCGTAGCCAGCGGTCACACGTACGCTCGGCACAATGTGGTAGTTGGTGAAGATGCCCAGTTCGAACAGACCAGCCACGTCGACATCCGAGTCACCCGCGTTCAGGATGGCCGTTCCGGCGTTGTTCAGGTTGGTCCTTCGATCACTAAAGTTGGCGTAGACGCCGGCCTTGCCGCGGACACCCACGTTGGCTCGCAGACTGACCGGATACAGCATGTCAAATCCCAACTGACCACCGACCAACTGATTGTCCAGCCGTTCGGAGTACAGGCCGGTGCCTGCGGCACCGGAGGAGAAGAACAGATAGTCTTCTTCATAGTCGACATAACGCATGCCAATCATGGTCGAGATGACGTCCCAAACCCACCAGCGGCGATTGAATTCGTAGCTTTGCAATTGAGTGCGCCACGCTTGCGAGTGAACGTCGGCGGAGTTGAAGGCCGAAATCTGAGCCGCCGTGTAGCCATTCAGCGGTTGAAGCTGGCTTTGCAACGTGCCGGTGCCGGTGACCGTCGCCTGTCGCTGCCAGTCGAAGGGGCCCGCATAAACGACTTCCCAGCCGTTGACGCAATCGAGCAGGTTTCCAATGGTGTAGCGGCCACCGAATTCATAGTCAAAATCAGGCATGAACGAGTTGCGTGATAGCGAGAATCGTTCGTCATTCTCGCGCCGCAAGAACAGAGCTTCATAGTTGAAGTAGTAGGATACGTCACAACCCGGGTTGCAAGGATTGTTCGCAGCTGGAACGTACTCTACTCCGCGGCCAAGTCGCCGGTAGGACGCTTGCTGCACCGATGACGTGTCGGACAGCACCGAATAAGCTGCGTTGTCGACGCCGGCGGTCAGCGCGCCAGCAGCGGATGTCCGCTGCTGGGAATCCGATCCCCCACCGGTGACGCTCTGAGCAAACGCATTGGTTACAGGACCATCCTGCAAGCTCATGGTCGTTGGTGCCAGTTGCTGAGCTAGCGTCTGCGCACGTGCTGCACTCGCAAGGCAAAACGTAACCGCAAGACTGGCGCCGATAAGAGCCAGTCGGCTGCTGCGGACCACTGCGGACACAGCGGCACTTCCGTTGCGTGGAAAGGTCAGGATTTTACGCATGGCAATCCTCGGATGGCATCCTTGCTAAGTTTAGGTCACGTGGTCCAGGATTCTCAAAGACAACTGGGTCTCTCAGCATCCCTTCGACGCTGGGTAATTACTGGGCAGTCGCGCGGCGCCAGCCGGCGACCATCGGGATTATCGCTCGTAGGCTTGCAAGCGATCTACCACGGGCGTAAGTGCGGTCTTACGTACCAGCGACAGAATCTTGCGCGCGTTTCGTTCGGAACTGACAATGCCTTGTACGATCAACTTGTCTCCGCTGGAGACAATTTCTACTTGGCTGTTGGGATACAGCTGGTCGATGGTTTGCGAGATCTCCGCCGACAGGCGTTTCAAGCCAACTGGTGTCGATCCATGGCTACCGACCTGCACGTCGCGAATCTCAACGTGACGGCCACCTTGTTCGTCTGAGGTGACCACTGCGATACGGGTGTTGCCCCGGCTGAGTCCGATGACGGACAACGTGGTGTCGCCCGTGCGAATCACTTGACAGACGTCAGGGTGCTCGGACGCAAATTCCAGGATGGCCTGGGTGGTAATGATGGACGTTGATTCCTGACGGCCAATCGACAGAGCCTGGCCGACAACCGTTTGGCTCGGAGCCGAACGCGACGATTTCTCGGGTACCGCAGTCACACGGGAAGCCAGCATCGCTGGAACCGCTTTGGAGGCACGGGAGGTCAAAGCTGTGATGGGCGATCGCGAGCTGACCGACGAGCGTTCCGTAATTGGCGTCTGCTGACGGTCAACCGATGGTTCAAATGTGGGGCGAGGAGTCTTGGCGACCGAGGCGCTGGCGGGGCGATTCGAAATCACCATCGCTGGCTCGCCTTCGATGCGGACTCTCATGCCCGCGGGGCGGCTCGTCTCTGTGGCGACGTTGACATTGCCCGAGCTCTTGGGCGGTTGAGTGGATTCTGTTCCGGGTTGGTCGCTCAAGCGAAACGTATTGTCGTCGCTCGACGCCACTTGCGGTGAGGATTCCGAACCGGTCGCGATCCGTGGTAGCATCAACTCTGAGCTGGACGCCGATGATTTGCCAGCCTGTGCGGTGGTGATCGCAGGCGGAGACACCGCGGGAGGCTGAATGCTCATCCGCATGGTCCGGCCGCGGCGGACGACCGTGGGTGCGCGATTGCCCGTTGTCTGATCACTGGGGGACGTCGTTGCTGCTGGTTCAGTAGTCGCCGGCTGTGCTGGCATTACTGGCTGTGTGGGCAACGCGAGTTGTTGGGGCATCACTGGCAGCGCGGGCATCGTCTGCGCTGGCGGTGCCGTGTGCGGCAAAGGTGCGGCCGAACTGGGCAGCGGCAGAGCCGGTACAGCAGCGTCTGAGGAAATTACGGGCGGCAGCGGGACCGTCGGCGCGGTCGTGGCTGGTCCCGGAATGTCGATGTCAATGAGCGATTCTGATTCTTCCGCGACGGCGACCTGCAAATCTTCGTTCGGCCCGGCGGTAGCGGCCGCGGTAACGACGCCCGAGCAGGACGGGGTCTGGCCATTCGCCGTGGTGAC
>JANQOL010000403.1 GCA_028289675.1 Pirellulaceae bacterium | reverse complement strand
CGCCTGGGCGAACTGTGTGTAGTAGTTCCGGCCAGCTTCCGCCCCATCGCAGCCACCAATGACATAGAAGTGCTTGATACTTCCCGATTTGACAGCATCAATGACTTTGTCGGCGAGCCCCAAAACAACGCCGTGATGGAAACCGATCGTCGATTCGCCGGTTTGCCGATCAGGAAGCGGAGGAGACTGCTTGGCCAATTCAATGACCTGCGAGAAGTCGTTGGTCTTGAGTCGGGTCGCGCCTGGTACGGCGGTAACTCTCGTCGTGAAAAGGCGGTCCTTGTAGGTCTCCCAAGGAATCAGAACACAGTTGGTGGTTGCGACGATCGGGCCAGTGAATTGAGTGAACTCGGCGTATTGGTTTTGCCACGCAGTGCCGTAGTGCCCAACCAAGTGTTCATGCGCTCGCAGATTCGGGTAGCTATGCGCTGGGAGCATCTCGCCATGTGTGTACACGTTTACGCCAGCGCCCGCGGCCTGTTCAAGCAGGTCAGACATGTCTTGCATGTCGTGCCCGGTTACAAGGATGCCAGGGCTCGCTTTCGTTCCTTCATACACCGTCGTTGGACTGGGGGCACCGAAACGCTCAGTATGTCCCTTGTCCAGCATCTCCATCACCTTCAGGTTGATGCGGCCACACTCCAATACAAGTCCCAGTAGACTGTCCAGATCGAAGTTGACGTTCGTGACGGTTGCGAATAGGGCGTCTTCGATAAAGGCACTCACTTCGTCGTCCGTCTGCCCGAGGCGACGAGCGTGACTGGCGTAGGCTGCCAGCCCTTTCACTCCGTAGAGCAGCGTTTCTTGAAGCGACTGTACATCGGGGTCTTTGCCGCAGACGCCGACATCCACGCACCCTGTCCCATTCGCAGTTTGCTCACACTGGTTGCAATACATCGGCTACTCCCTCTGGCGTCTCGGGGGCTGCTGTTTTCGTGGCACTTGTACTGGGCATCCTACCTCCGTAAAATTGGATGTCAATGTCCACTTTAAGGAGGGGCTGCAAAATGCAGCAGATCGACGAGCAGCAACTGGAATCAGATGTCAACTACCGATACCGATACGTCGCCGATTTCATCGGGTTTGACGACGAGGACGTGAAGGTGATTCACAGCGCGGCCGGACACCTGGTCGGCCTGATTCCGTCAATTGTGGAACGTACCTATGAGAAGCTACTCGCCTACGACGCCACTGCGCGGCACTTCGTCCCTCGCCAGCATGGCTACGACGGCCCACTTCCAGAAACCCTGGAGTCACTTACCGCCAGCCATCCCCAGATCCAGTTTCGCAAGGAGCATCTCACTCGATACCTGATGCAACTGATCGGTCACGCCTACAACGACAAGATGGTCGCCTACCTTGACATGGCGGGGAAGATCCACACCCCCAAGGCGGGTAACCGATCGATTGATGTGCCACTGGTGCAAATGAACGCGTTACTAGGACTGGTCTCTGACCAATTACTGGCGACGATCCTGGAGTTCAATCTTGACCCCGAAGCCAAGTCACGAATGATCCGAGCGTTTAACAAGCTGCTTTGGATTCAGAACGATCTCGTCAGTCGGCATTATCATACGAATGGAGCTGTGCCTGTGGCAGGCGAGTAAATAAGGCTTGTCGTCCATGCTGGACTGACTTTCTTCAATGACCTATGGATCGTGATCTTGGTTCACCAAGGGGCGACCCGCCGCTGGGCAGCCTTCTCAAGCTCGACAAGCAGCATCAATACCACCGAAGCTCCTAGTACACGCAACCACATCCAGGCGTCGAGTGGGGCAACGTGGAAAAGAGAATTCATTACCGGCCAGTAGGTAAACACGGCCTGAAAGACCACCACGGCAGCAATCCCCCACCAAACAATCTGGTTTCCCAGAAATCCCCGACGATTGAGGACTGATTCGCTCAAGTGTCGGCTATTGAAGACGTAGGCCACTTCAAAGAAGACGATCGCGTTGACTGCCACGGCCCGAGCAGCTTCCAAGCTACTGCCGAGTTTCAGCTCCAAGAAGAACAGGCCGAATGTCCCGAGTGAAATCAGTGCGGAAACATAAACAATGCGCCAAACCAGACTGCGGTCAATCAACGGCGACTGCGGATCACGAGGTGGTTGCCGCATGATGTCCGGTTCCACCGGGTCAAACGCCAGCGTGATAGCCAGTGCAACGGTCGTGACCAGGTTGATCCATAGGATGTGCAGCGGCAGGATCGGCAGCAGGACACCCAGGAGCAAGGCTGCCACCAGGGTCAAGCATTCACCGCCGTTGGTCGGGAGAATGAACAGAATTGTCTTCTTCAGGTTATTGAAGACTGTGCGGCCTTCCTCCACGGCCCGCTCGATGCTGGCGAAATTGTCGTCCAACAAGACCATTTCGGCCGCCTCTTTTGACACGTCCGTTCCCGTGATCCCCATCGCAACACCAATGTCGGCCTGCTTCAATGCCGGCGCGTCGTTCACGCCATCACCAGTCATCGCGACAACATGCCCCCTACGTTGCAACGATTGGACAATCGCCAGTTTTTGTGCAGGTGCAACACGGGCGAAAACATCTGTGTCGTCAACGGCCTGGTCAAAACTGGGTTGATCCAGTTTTCCTAGGTCGGTACCGTTCTTTGCACCGTCGGTGGCACGGATGCCGATCTGCCGCGCAATTGCCCGAGCCGTCGCAATATGATCCCCA